>DAOUBO010000188.1:0-2027 GCA_034432695.1 Anaerolineae bacterium
CGCGCTTCTCGGTGGGGGGCGACCGGCGGGCCCGGGGGGCCGTCGTCCACAACAACACCGACCGCTCGCTGGAGGTGGAGGTGTCGCTGGAGGCGCCGGGGTTGCGGATGCTGGGCGAGCCCCGCCAGAGGGTGACGATCCCGGCGAAGGGCAAGGTGCGGGTGGAGTGGCCGGTGGAGGTGCCGCGCGACTTCGCGGGCGACCGGGCCGACCTGGTCTTCCGGGCCCAGGGCGGCGGCCTCTCCGACGCCACCAAACCCCCGGCCGGCCTTCCGCCCGACCAGTACCTGCCCGTCTACCGGTACTCGGCGGTGGAGATCGTCGGCACCGCGGGACAACTGGCCGAGGCCGGGAGCACCCTGGAGGCCGTCGTCCTGCCGCCGACGATAGACACCACCCAGGGCGACCTGACGATCAAACTGGAGCCGTCGCTGGCCGCCGGGATGACGGGCGGGCTCACGTACCTGGAGCACTTCCCCTACGAGTGCACCGAGCAACTGGTCTCCCGATTCCTGCCCAACGTCCTGACCTACCGCGCACTGAAGGAACTGGGCCTGGCCAAACCCGAACTGGAGGCCAGACTGCGGGAACTGGTCTCCGGCGCCATTCAGAAACTCTACCAGCGCCAGCACCCCGACGGCGGGTGGGGCTGGTGGACCAACGACCAGTCCAACCCGCTGACCACCGCCTACGTCATCTTCGGCCTGGTCAAGGCGAAGGAGGCCGGCTTCGCGGTGGAGGAGAAGGTGATCCGGGACGGCGTGAACTACCTGCGGCTGCGGATCAAGCCGGTGGACGAACTGAAGAGCCCCACCCAGGCCAACCGGCAGGCCTTCATCCTCTACGTCCTGACGGAGGCCGGGCAGGCGCGCGAGGCGGACCTGGCGAACCTCTACGAGGTGCGCGGGCGGCTGAGTTACTATGGGCGGGCCTACCTGGGCCTGGCGCTGGGCATTCTGAACCCGGAGGACCCGCGCCTTCAGACCATCATCGCCGACCTGACGAGCGCGGCGGTGACCAGCGGGACAAGCGTCCGCTGGCAGGAGGCGGAGCCGGACCGTCCGAACTGGAACACCGACACCCGGACGACGGCCATCGTCCTGGCCCTGCTGGCCCGCTTTGATCCCCAGAACCCGCTGGCGCCGGGCACTGTCCGCTGGCTGATGCGGGCCCGCACCGCCGACCGCTGGGAGACGACGCAGGAGACGGCCTGGGCGCTCATCGCGCTGACGGACTGGCTGGTGGCGACCCGGGAACTGGAAGGGAACTACGCCTGGGGCGTGCGGGTCAACGGCCGCGACCTGGGCTCCGGCCGCGTCACCCCGGAGACGGTCCAGGAGGTGACGGAGTTGCGGGTGGCGGTGAAGGACCTCTTCGTGGACCAGGCGAACCGGGTGGAGATCGCGCGGGGCGAGGGGCCGGGCCGGCTCTACTACACCGTTCACCTGCGCGGCTACCTGCCGGTGGAGGAGGTGAAGGCCCTGAACCGGGGCGTGATGGTGGGGCGGGTCTACGAGCGGGCGGACTGCGAGAAAGACTGCGAGCCGGTCACCGAAGCCCGCGTGGGGGACCTCATCCGGGTCCGGCTGACCCTCATCGCGCCGACCGATCTGAACTACGTGGTGGTGGAGGACCCGTTCCCGGCGGGGGCGGACCCGGTGGACACCAGTCTCCAGACGACGAGCGTGGTGGGCGAGCGGCCGGAGTTGGTCCGCACCGACTGGGACTGGCGTCGCTGGGGCTGGGGCTGGTGGTGGTTCGCCGACACCGACCTGCGGGACGAGAAACTGGTGCTCTTCGCCACCCAGCTCCCGCGCGGCACCTACGAGTACACCTACCTGCTGCAGGTGGGGCTGGCGGGGGAGTACCGGGTTCTGCCGCCCACGGCCTACGAGATGTACTTCCCGGAGGTCATGGGCCGGGGGGACGGGGTGGTGTTCACGGTGCGGAGATAGCGCGGCGCCGGAACGCAAAATGGTAACTACCTAACCCGTCCTCTGCTCGGTCCGCCCAGCTCACCCGCTCTC
>DAOUBO010000189.1:0-2261 GCA_034432695.1 Anaerolineae bacterium
GGGGCCCGCGGTCCCCGGGTGGGGGGCCGGGGCAGGGGCTCCCCCCCGCCGCGCCGGGCCAACCCCCGCTACAGTTTGATCTCTATGTCCACCCCGGCCGGGAGGTTCAGCCGGACCAGCGCGTCTATCGTCTTGTTATCCGGTTCCAGGACGTCTATCAGCCGCTTGTGCGTACGAATCTCAAAGTGCTCGTGAGAGTCTTTGTCAATGAAGGGGGACCGGCGCACGGTGTAGCGCTCTATCTGGGTCGGCAGCGGGATAGGGCCGACCACCTTCGCCCCGGTGCGCTCGGCCGCCTCCACGATGCGGCGGGCGGACTCGTCCAGCACCCGATGGTCGTACGCCTTCAAGCGGATGCGAATTCTTTGCTTTGCCATAGCGGTAGAGTGGGCAGAAGTTAGTCCAGAATCTTGGTGATGACACCCGCGCCGACGGTCAGGCCGCCCTCGCGGATGGCGAAGCGGGAGCCCTCCTCCAGAGCGACCGGCTCAATCAGTTCCACCATCAGGTTGACGTTGTCGCCGGGCATGACCATCTCCACGCCCTCGGGCAGGGTGATGGTCCCGGTGACGTCGGTGGTCCGGATGTAGAACTGAGGCCGGTAGCCGGAGAAGAAGGCCTTGTGCCGCCCGCCTTCCTCTTTGCGGAGGACGTAGACCTGGGCCTCAAACTTCCGGTGCGGCGTAATGCTTCCCGGCGCCGCGACGACCATGCCCCGGGCCACTTCCTCCTTGCTCACACCGCGCAGGAGCAGGCCCGCGTTGTCGCCCGCCACCACCTTGTCCAGTTTCTTGCGGAACATTTCCATATCGGTGACGACGGTGCGGATGGGCTTATCCCGCAGGCCGACGATCTCCACTTCCTGCATCGGCAGGAGGGTACCCCGCTCCACACGGCCGGTGACGACGGTGCCGCGCCCCTTGATGCTGAAGACGTCCTCAATGGGCATCAGGAAGGGCTTGTCCTCCTCCCGTACCGGCGTCGGGATGTACTCGTCAATGACCCGGATGAGTTCCCAGATGCACTGGTACTCCGGCGCGTTCGGGTCGGTGCTGGTGGACTGGAGGGCCTTCAGGGCGGAGCCGCGCACGATGGGCGTCTCGTCGCCCGGGAACCCGTAGGTGTTCAGCAGGTCCCGCAGTTCCAGTTCCACCAGTTCCAGCAGTTCCTCGTCCTCCATCAGGTCCACCTTGTTCAGGAAGACCACGATGGCCGGGACGTTGACCTGCCGGGCCAGGAGGACGTGCTCCCGCGTCTGAGGCATCGGGCCGTCCGCCGCGGAGACGACCAGGATCGCGCCGTCCATCTGGGCCGCGCCGGTGATCATGTTCTTGATGTAGTCCCGGTGGCCCGGGCAGTCCACGTGGGCGTAGTGCCGCTTCTCGCTCTCGTACTCCACGTGGGCGATCGCGACGGTCAGGATCTTCGTTGCGTCGCGGCGGAACATCTTCGCGTCCGCCTTGGCCACCTCGTCGTAGGACTTGTACTCCGCCAGCCCCTTGAGGGCGAGCACCTTGGTGATGGCCGCCGTCAGCGTGGTCTTACCATGGTCAATGTGACCGATGGTCCCCACGTTCACATGCGGCTTTCCACGGACGAACTTTGGCTTCGCCATCTCTCCTCTCTCCTTTCAACAGATTGGCTTTTTCGCTTTTATAAAAGCGATTGGGCCGGAGTTATCCTCCGGCCCAATCGGGTCTGGAGAACAACTCCCAACCTGTGAGAGCGTCTTCTACCAGCCGCGGCCACCATACAGGATGGCCTCCATCTGCGCTTTGTCCACCGGTGCGTAGTGGTGGAATTCCATCGTAAACGTCCCGCGCCCCTGGGTCAGGGAACGCAGGTCCGTCGCGTATCCGAACATCCGGGCCAGGGGGACCATCCCCCGAACGGCCCGGAACCCGCCGGGCCGGGGCTCCATATGGTCTATGGTCGCCCCCCGGCTGTTCAGGTCGCCGATGACCTCGCCCAGGGCGGTCTCGGGCACCACCACCTCGGTCCGCATCACCGGCTCCAGAAGCACCGGCTTCGCCTCTTCCACCGCCCGTTTAAAGGCCATGGAACCGGCGATTTTGAAGGCGGGCTCCGTGGACGTATCGGGGTTCCAGTCCCCTTCCAGGAGCGTCCCCCCGATGTCCACCATCGGATACCCCGCCAGGACACCGCTCTCCATCGCCTCCCGACACCCGGTCTCCACAGCCCTCACGAACTGGGGAGGCAGACTCCCCTTTCGGGTCTGATCCTGAAAGCGGAAGCCGGGA
>DAOUBO010000190.1:0-9908 GCA_034432695.1 Anaerolineae bacterium
CAGACGCAACAGCCGCTGCTCGTAGGCCCGCATCAGCAGCGCCAGGTCCGACGGCGGGGGGTCCACCCTCTTCCCCCCGCTGCCCTGCGGCTCCTGCGGGCCTGCAGTCGGGAGCCCTTTGCCCGTCTGCGGCAGCGCCGGGTTTCCCCTGCCCTTCTGGCCGAGGTGGAGCGGGCGATGCGCCACTACCTGACCTACCACCTGGAGCACGAAGTCCTCACCGACGCGTTCCTCCGGCGGCTCCGCAAGGGTTAGGGCTACCAAAGCAAAATAGGGGGTAGAGGCGGCGGCTTCGCCGCTCCTACCCCCTAATTCTTCCCTCCCTTCTCCCCTGGTTCGGGGGAGAGAAGGGGAGCAAGGGAGGATGAGACACGTTTGTCCGTCGGCCGCGGGCCCCCGTGGCTCTACCGGATGGCCTGCTCTGTCTCCCGGTCAAAGATGTGCATCCGGTCCATATCCAGGACTACCCGCATTGTCCGCCCCACCCGGGCCGAGGTCCGGGGGTCAAAGCGGCCCAGAAACTCAAAGTGCTCGGTGTCCAGGTAGGTGATAACCTCGTTGCCCATCAGTTCGGTTACCGCCACACGGGCTTCCACATAGGCCGGGTTGCTGAGCGGCGGGGCGAACTCCGGGTCGTGGACGTCCTCGGGCCGGATGCCAAAGATGATGTCCTTCCCCAGATGCGGGCGGTAGGTTGCCTGGCGGTCCTCCGGAATGGTGAGCAGGAAGTCCCCCGTATCCACGCAGACTTTTCCATCCCGTTCCACCAGTTTGGCGTTGAAGAAGTTCATCGCCGGGCTGCCGATGAAGCCGGCGACGAAGACGTTGGCCGGGTAGTTGTAGAGGTTCTGGGGGGTATCCACCTGTTGCAGGACGCCGGCGTTGAGGACGGCGATGCGGGTCCCCATCGTCATGGCTTCCACCTGGTCGTGGGTAACGTAGATGAACGTCGTCCCCAGTCGCTGATGGAGTTTGGAGAGTTCCGCCCGGGCCTGAACCCGGAGTTTGGCGTCCAGGTTAGAGAGGGGCTCGTCCATCAGGAAGACCGCCGGGTCCCGGACAATGGCCCGCCCCACGGCCACCCGCTGTCGCTGACCGCCGGAGAGTTGCTTCGGCTTGCGGTTCGGCAGGTCTTCCATTCCCAGGATGCGCGCGGCCTCCCGGACGCGGCGGTCTATTTCCTTTTTGGGGACCTTGCGCAGTTTCAGGCCGAAGGCCATGTTTTCGTAGACGGTCATATGGGGGTAGAGGGCGTAGGACTGGAAGACCATTGCGATATCCCGGTCTTTGGGGGGGACGTCGTTGACCAGGCGGTCGCCGATGTAGATGTTGCCGGACGTGGGTTCCTCCAGCCCGGCCAGGAGGCGCAGGGCGGTCGTCTTCCCGCATCCGGACGGGCCGACGAAGACCAGGAATTCCCCGTCTTCAATGTGGATGGTGAGATCGTTGACGGCAATAACCTCGCCGAATTTTTTGGTAACGTGGTCGTATGTTACGCTGGCCATATTCCCTCCAAAGTGTATCGGGCTGCTTGCTCAGGCGAGAAGAATCCGGAGGCCTACCTCCGCCAGGTCCCAGAGGGGGGCGGAGTCGGCCTCCCGTGTGGTGATGAGGACATCGGCCTCGGTGATGGGGGCGACGTAGGCCGCGGCGACCCGCCCGACCCGTTCCGGCTTTACCAGGATGGTGACCTGTCCTCCCCGTCCCAGCAGGCCACGGCAGAGTTCTGCGTGGGCGAGATGGTCGTCGGTGAGGCCTTCCACCGCATGGACTCCGCCCATTTCCAGGAAAATCCAGTCGGCGCGAAGGTCTCGCAGGGACATCTGTACCAGATGTCCCTCCAGCCCGCTGTCCGCGCGGTTCAGTTGCCCTCCGGTCAGGATGAGGGTGTGGGAGGTCTGTTCGGCGATCTCCGTCGCGATGGCGAGGCTGTTGGTGACAACGGTCATAGGGGGCCGATCCCGCAGGGCTCGGGCGATTTCCAGCGTGAGTTCGCCGGGGCCCAGGAAAACCGCCGCTCCGTTCTGGATCAGCCCGGCCGCCGCCTGACCGATACGGGCAGGGACGGAATCCGGGGCCGGCGGGGGTGGTGGGAGGGGGGAGATGGTTATAGCACCGCCGCGCACCCGCTGGGCGAGGCCTTCCCGTTCCATCCATTCCAGGTCTCGCCGGATGGTCGGCTCGCTGACGCCGTAGCGGGTGGCGAGGTCTGCAACCTGGACGGTGCCCTCGCGGGCCAGCAGGCGAAGAATTTCCGCCCGTCGTCGTGAGGTGGCTTTCGTCATCTCGCGTGTATTTTACACGGAACCGTGTTTTTTGTCAAGCGTTTCTTTGCGGAAAATTTTCGTTTGTTTTCGGATGCTCTTTCGTTTTGACAAAGCAGGAGCATCCGCTATAATGCTGGAAGTTTGGCTCACCGCAAAAACTCACCGCAGAGGACGCGGAGAGCGCGAGGTCTCCATTAGTGTTGCTCTGCGTATTCTGCGGTAGAATGGCTGACTTCACTGCAAAAACTCACCGCACAGGCGCCGAGAGCGCAGAGTTCTACATTAGTCTAATCTCTGCGCCCTCTGCGTCTCGGCGGTAAAAACAGCCTTTTTGCAGTGGGTTCATTGGCCCAGGAGGGAAGGGCGTCATGATTCGTCTGCGGTTTCGGTATCGGGTGTATGGTCCTCTGTGTTACGTTTCCCATCTGGAGCAGATGAAGGTCTGGGAGCGGGCTATGCGGCGCGCGGGGCTTCCCCTGGCCTATACGAAGGGGTTTACCCCCCGGCCCCGCCTTCAGGTGGCTGCGCCGCTTCCAGTGGGGTTTGCAGCGGAGGGGGAATTGCTGGATGCCTGGATGGAAGAGGCGGTGGGCCCGGAGAGAGCCCGGGAGGCGCTTTGCCGAACGTTGCCGGAAGGCCTGGAGGTTTGCGCGGTGTGGGAAGTGGATCTGAGGGAGCCGTCGCTGCCGGTGCAGGTGGAGGCAGCGGTGTATGGGGTGTGGGTGGAAACGGGCCTGGCGGAGGGGGAGTTGCGCCAGCGGGTGGAGGCGTTGCTGGCACGCCCTGCGGTGTTTCGTGAGCGCCGCGGCCGGCCTTACGACCTGCGCCCGCTGATCCGGGCTCTGGAGGTGGAGGGCATCCGGGAAGGGGGGGCGGCATTGCGGATGGTTCTTTCTCTGGGGGAAGGAACGACGGGACGGCCGGAAGAGGTCCTGGACGCGCTGGGGGTGGCGGAGGGGTTCTTTCGGGTTGTCCGGCGGGGGTTGGTGCTGAAGGCATAGGCCCTGGTATGCCGGGGGCCGGGCTTGAACGCAAGATGAATCCCAGAAAGGTCGGCGAAGACCGACCGTGTAGGGGCGGCCAGCCGGTCGCCTTTATGGGGGGCGACCAGCCGGTCGCCCCTACTTGTGCCTGTGGTGGAGGGTGAGGGGGGCCAAAAACGGCCACCGAGGCCTGCCCAAAGAACTGCAAACGATTTGTGTTTTTCAGGGGATCCGGCCGGCCTCTAATTGCTGGAGCAGTTGACGGTAGGCGTCGGCGTTGGGCGGATTCAGGCGCAGGATCAGCCGAACCGTCGCGATGGCGTCCTGAACTCGCCCGGCCTGCAACTGGAGGTCCCCCAGGACGTCCAGTTCCCGCAGGGCGTCCTGGACCCGTCGGGCGTTGAGGTAGAGTTGGGCCAGGCGGGCCCGGAGGGGGATGGAGGAAGGGCGCTCGCGCACCCGGTCTTCCAGAATCGCGATGACTTTATCTCCTTTCCCCTTCTGGAGGTACTGCTGGATCAGCGCATCCAGTTCCGCGAGGGCTCGATCCGGGCGCCCCAGTCGCTCGTAGAGGTCTATCAGGGTCAATCGGGCCTTCTCGTCGTCCGGTGCCAGGTCGCGGATGCGTTCGTAGACGCTCAACGCGCGTCGCCATTCTATCCGCTGGAGGTCTATATCCCCGATCCGGTGGAGGATTTTGACCTCCCAGCGGCGTTCCGGGCTTCCGCGCGGCGCCAGTTGAAGAGCCTCGCTGTATTTCTCCCGGGCCTGCTCCCATTGGGCCATCTGGTAGTAGGTGTCCCCAAGGAAGAGGTAGTGTTCCAGAGCCCGGTCAATTTCCCCATGGCTCACCAGCAGGTCTATCAGTTTGGCCCGGGCGGGGATGTTCATCGGGGCCAGTTTGAGGGCCCGCTCATACATAGCCACCGCCTGGAAGAAGTTGCCGCGAGCCCGGTAGGTATCCGCGATGGTCAGGAATTTGGCGATGGCCTGGTCTTCCCGCCCCATGGTCACCAGTGTCTCACCGACCTGCCGGTGGACGGGCAGGAGGGTCGGGGCGCGGCTGATGGCCCGGAAGAGTTCTTCCATCGCTGCGCGGTAGTAGCCCCGTCGCTGATACTCCTGCGCCAGCCCGATGGACTGCAGAATGCGCTCCGATCCCGGAGCGCTGAGGATTTCCGCCAGGCTCAACACAGGGCCCTCTCGGGAGAGCATGTCCAGTCGCTCCCGGGCCTCTGCGACTTTGTCTTCCCACCCTTTCTCGCTCAGGAACGCGATCAGGGAGTTGATGAACTCTATGGCCTGTTCCCGCTCGCCTCGTGCGGCGTAGGTCTGGGCCAGTTCGTCGTAGAGTCGGATGAGATCGCCGGCCTGTTCTTCCCGAACGGTCCCTAAGTCCACGATTTTGAGCACTTCCAGGAAGTGGGCCAGGGCCTCGTCCATCCGCCCCAGGGCCCGGTAGCATTCCCCCAGCGCGAAGAGGCTCCCCAGGCGGTACTGGGGATCTGTCACCGACTGCTGGAACTGGGCGATGGCCTCCTCAAAGCGGAGTTGCTGCTGATACAGCAGGCCCAGGTTGAAGTGGATGGCGGGCTGGATGACGCCGCCTTTAAGGACCTCCTCGTAGCATTCTATGGCCTCTTCCACGTCTCCCCGGGCCTGGGCATCTATCGCCCGGCTGATGAGCGCGTCTATCTCCCGCTTGGAGAGGGGTTTCAGGATCAGCGGCCCGGTCTGGGGAGGGGTTTCCTCAAAGACTACCTCCGCCAACTGGCTCAGCGCCATCCGGCGGGCCTCCTCCACCGGGCTGCAGCGTTCCGGTTCTTCCTCCTCCGCTTTGGTTTCTTCCTCCAGCAGAAGCAGGGGGCCCGTGTCGGACGGGGGGCGGAGGCCGAAGCGAAGCGCGTCCATTAAAGCCAGGACCTCCGGGTTGCGGGGGTCCAGCCGGAGGGCGTACTGGCAGAGTTCCAGGGCCTTTTCCTGCTCCCCACGGGCCTGATAGATACGGGCCAGGATGCAGTATTCCTCCAGCGCTGCTTCGGTATTCCGCTGGCTCAGATAGAACCGGAGAAGGTTGGCGTGGGCCTGGACGTTCTGGGGGTCCACGCGGACGGCGTCTTTCCAGCGTGCCAGAGCGATACGCCAGGCCTGGTGCTGGAGGTGGAGGTCGGCGGCCCGGAGGTAGGCCTGAGCGGCTTCCTGGTTTTGCCCTGCATGTTCCAGCGCACGGGCCAGTTGCTCCTGGAAGACGGGGTTATCAGGCATTTTGTCCACCGCGCGCCGGAGGGCCGAGAGGGCCTCCTCATGCCGTCCCATCCGGGAGAGGACAACTCCCAGCCCGCTCAGCGCGTCGGGGTCGTCGGGGAATTCAGCCAGCGCGCGCTCGTAGGCAGCGATGGCCTCGTCCCATCGTTGCTCCCAGGCCCGCGCGGCGGCTGTCCGCAGCGCTTCCTCGTAAATTGCCCGGTTCCCAGCCATCTTCCGTCAGGTGGGGTGCGGCGGCTTCGCTGCTGCCGCACCCCAAATCTGCAGGTTCAGATCAGCCCTACCCGGGCATTGAACTCCTCTATCAGCGCGTCTATCTCCGTTACCTGCTGCTGGATCCGCGTCCAGTATCCCCGGTCGTACCACTGGGCCTGGAGTTCCTCCGCCGTCTTGCCCTGTTGCTCCACCCAGGTGAAGTACTTCAGGTTATGGATACGGCGGCGCTCCCAGTAGCCCAGTTCAGCCATGTGGTCCACTGTGCATCCCATCAGGTATCGGTGGTAATCTGCCGCCGCGTCCAGTTCGGTGTACTCACCTCGTTCCTGGCGCAGTTCCACGAGGCGGCTCCCGTAGAGTTCCATAGAGTCAGTCAGGACGGTGAGGACAACGTCGTTTTCGCCCAGTTCGTACCATTTCGCGAATTTGATGGACGCAAGGAGGTTGGCGATGCCGGAAATTCCCAGCAGGTCCAGCCGGGAGACCAGGTCTTCCGGCACACCCCGCCGGACCAGGTAAGCCCGTCCCGCCGGTTCGTTGAAGAGGCGTACCAGGGAGATGCACGCCTCGTCGTCTATTGCGATGACCAGGTCGGTGTTCCGTACGTTGTGGATCCACGGGACGTGCTTGTCGCCGATGCCCTCAATCCGGTGGCTCCCGAAGCCGGTCAGGAGGAGGGTGGGGCACTGGAGGGCCTCGCTGGCTGCGACCTTGCTGGTTGGGAAGACCTGTTTCAGGTAGTCGCCGCAGGCGATGGTGCCTGCCGAGCCGGTGTTCAGGACAACACCCTGGTAGGTGTCCGTCGGTCTCAGTTCCTTCTCCAGTACCTCCTCCATCGCGTGGCCGGTGACGTCGTAGTGCCAGAGGTAGTTGCCGAACTCCTCAAACTGGTTGAAGATGAAGACGTCGGGCCGGGTTCGGCGGAGTTCCCAGCATTTGTCAAAGATCTCCTTGACGTTGCTTTCGGACCCCGGCGTGGCGATGACTTCTCCGGCCAGGCGAGAGAGCCACTCAAACCGTTCCCGGCTCATCCCTTCGGGCAGAATAGCGATGGACTCGCACCCCAGCAGGGCGGAGTTGTAGGCTCCACCCCGGCAGAAGTTGCCCGTGGAGGGCCAGACCGCCTTGTGGTACGTGGGGTCAAACTGGCCGGTAACCAGCCGGGGGACCAGGCAGCCGAAGGTAGCGCCGACTTTGTGCGCGCCGGTGGGGAACCACTTGCCCACCAGCGCGATGATGCGGGCCGGAACGCCCGTCAGGGCGGGCGGGAATTCCAGGTAGTTCACGCCGTCAAACCCGCCGCCGAAGGGGACCGGCTCGTTTTTCCAGGTGATGCGGAAAAGGTTCAGGGGGTTGACATCCCACAGCCCAACCTCTCTGAGGCGGGCCCGGACGGATTCCGGAATGAGGTCGGGGTTTTTCATCTGGGCGAACGTGGGGATGATGATCCCGCGCTCGCGCGCCCGCTGGATGGCGCGCTCCCGTTGGGCCTTGTGGATGGTCAGGTCTATCATTGGCGTGATTCCCTCCGACGTGTGGTTCTGGTCTGGATTATAACCGCAATGGCGGAACTGTCAATAACGGCATTTGATCGGGCGGTGGTATCAGGTCTGAACCTCCGGGTCACTGGATCTGCAGGGCGCGGGTGGGACACCGGGTCACACAGAGGCCGCAGCCGTAGCAGTTTTCGGGGGAGAGGACGGCTTTCTGCTCCACAACGTGGATGGCTTCGTAGACACAACTGGCCTCACAGAGGCCGCAGCCGATGCAGGCCTCCACGTCCAGCCGGGGTGGCACATGGATGGTCCGGTACTGCCATTCCTCCCACTTCCGGATGGCGAGGCCCCGGATCTCCTCCACAGAACGGTATCCGTGGTCGTCCAGCCATTTCTCTATCTCGCGGGCTACTTTTCCGAAGATTCCTGGCCCTTTGAGGATGGCCGCGGTGCAGATCCCCACCGCGCTGGCTCCGACCATGAAGAACTCTATGGCGTCGGTTCCTTTGCTGATGCCGCCGACGCCGATGATGGGCAGGTCTACTGTTCGGGCAATGTCAAAGACACACCGGAGGGCCAGGGGCTTGAGCGCGGGGCCGGAGAGCCAGCCATATCCTTCCCGGCTTCCCATCAGCAGTCGTCCCGTCTCTATGTCCACCCCCAGGCAGGGGCCGAAGGAGTTGATGGCGACGATGCCGTCGGCGCCAGCCTCGGCGGCCGCGCGCGCCGCCGTCTTCATATCCCGGAAAGGGCTCAGTTTGACGAAAACGGGGACGTCCACTGCCGCCTTGGCGGCCCGGATCGCCTCCATCATCGGCGTGGGGTCGTCGCCGATGTAGTGGGTGGAAAGTTCCAGCGCGTCGGCGAAAGGGCGGACTTTCGGGGCCAGTTCGGCGATCTCCTCCGCCGTATAACCGATGCTGATGATGAGGGGGAGCCCCGTCTCTCTGGCCAGGGGGTATTCCCGCTCCAGAAATTGCTCCACCGGGAGTTCCGACCAGAGTTCGGTGTTCAGAAAACCGCCGGGGATTTCGGCCATATTGGGGGTGGGAACGACGGCCGGGCGGACGGAGACCGTTTTGGAGACGATGGCTCCGGCGCCGCCCTCGGCGCATCGCTTCATCGCGGCGCCATTCCAGACCGGGGGCCCGGCGGCAGGCATGACTGGATTTTTCAGCCGCAGGCCAGCGATTTCCACAGAGAGATCGGCCATAGCAACCTCCTTGTGCTCCAAATCTAAAGTCGCGGCAGGACCTGGCCGTATCCCTGCAGCCGCAGGAAGAGCGCGGCCAGGAAGAGCGCTGTTAGAAAGGCCAGGGCCAGGTAATCTGCGCGGCGCATCTGGGGATTCAGATACCACGTGCGCGGCGCTCCGGGGTTGAAGCCTTTGGATTCCAGCGCCATCGCCAGCATGTTGGTGTGCCGGACCGCGTAGATAAACAGCGGGACGCCCAGAGGGATGAATTTGCCGGCGCGCTGAAAGATGTTCCCCGATTCCAGGTCCAGCCCCCGGGAAATCTGGGCCTGGACGATGGTTGCGCCGGCCCCGGCGAAGGTCGGCACCAGGCGGAGGGCGGTGGAGAAGGCAAAGGCTACCGGATAGGGTAGCCCCAGGCGGATCAGCCCCTGGGTGAACTCCTCGTTGGTGGTGACGGAGAGAAAGACCAGCCCGGCGGCCACAAAGGACGCCAGCCGCAGCCCCATCGCGACGGCGTACATCAGCGACTCCCGGCTGACCTCCAGGCGGCCCCACGACCAGATCACCGTGGGCCCTTTGGCGAAAAACGGCCACAGCACGGTGCTGAAGGCCACCAGCAGGGCCAGGAGGTAGCGCATCCGCCAGAAGTTGGGCAACGCCTTCGCTGCCGCCCCCAGCAGAACCAGCCCCAGAGCGACGGCCGCCATATACAGCGGGTGGTTGAAAACCATCACGATGCCGAAGAGGAGCAGGACCCCGATGATTTTCGTCCGGGGGTCCAGACGGTGAAACCAGGTGTTCTCGTCCAGGTAGAGAAAGATGTTCACCGGAGTTCCTCCACCATCGCTTCCAGGGTCAGGCCCGATGTCCCCAGCCAGTTCCCCAGCCGCAGGAGGGGTGGGGGGCGCAGAGAGGCCTCCGCCAGCACCTGCTCCTGGGCGAAAGCCGTCCGGGTGGGGGCATCCAGCAGAATCTGACCGTCTTTCATCACCACGACCCGCTCCGCGTACTCCGCCGCCACCCACATGGAGTGGGTGATAATGATGACGGTGTGCCCCCGCCGGTGCAGGTCCCGGAGCATCTCCATCATGCTCCGCTGATGGCGGTAGTCCAGCCCCGTGGTCGGCTCGTCCAGGATGATGACCTGGGGCTGGGCCGCCAGCACGGAGGCGACGGCGACCCGCTGCCGCTCCCCTTTGGTCAGCGTGAAGGGGACCTCTTCCTCATAGCCCGAGAGCCCCACCACGGCCAGTGCCTCGGCGACCCGTTCCTCCACCACCTTCGGATCCATACCGGCCACCCGCAGGCTGAATCCCACCTCCTCCCGCACTGTGTTGGAGAAAATCTGATGATCGGGGTTCTGGAAGACGTACCCGACGTAGCGGGCCATCTCCGTGCGCCGGATTTCGCTCAGGGGCCGTCCGCGAAAGAGCACTTCCCCGCGTGTGGGCCTCAGGAGACCGTTCAGGTGTTTGGCCAGCGT
>DAOUBO010000191.1:0-2649 GCA_034432695.1 Anaerolineae bacterium
CCGCCGAAGCCAAAGTAAAGTCATCAGCAACATCGTTGGGAGGGAAAGGAGGTACTTTCTCCCACCTCCAATGGCCCGCTGGCGGTCGGGATGACTCAGCCGTTCCTTTTCCAGCTGATTCCAGAACGGCAGGAATTGGCGGTAAATCTCCCAAAACCCTTCTGCGGTGAGACCGGCGAAAGCCCGCTACAGGCTTCCACTGGAGGACTTCTACACAGAGCATACCCTTCCCTTCCATACCAGAATCGTGCTTATAGTATACCTGATCCCCTTTTGTGCAACAAGTCTAACGTGTGCATGCTTTGCCGAGCAATACCGGCGACAGCACCACCACATCCTCCGCCAGCCGCTGGCCTTTCCCGTCATATGCCGGGAGTCGCTCCAGCGTCTCCGGATGATACATCCCCACCCGCAGGGTCAGCGGCCCCTCCGGCCACCTCGCCAGCGGCAGCCGATAAGCGTCCAGCACCCGCTCCCCCCTCTGCCACCACGACGTCGGATACGCCCCGCCCCGCGGCGGCCCATCGTGCTGGGCAACCAGATGCCCCTCCCCATCCAGCAGATGCACGAAAACCGTATACTCCTCCCCAACCTCCCGCTTCGCCCGCCAGTGCAGGGTCACCGTCAGGTAGGGTTGTCCCTCCTCCGACTCCCAGGCCAGGTCATACCCCTCCAGATGGATGGACTCCCCCAGGCGGTCATCCGCGGGGCAGGCGGGGCGCGGCAGGGGGCGGGCCGGGAGCAGCCGCCAGGGGCCCAGGACCACGACCTCCCCGGGCCGGTCCTGCAACGGGATGCGGCCGGTCTCCTCGCTGACCAGGCCGATGCGCAGCCAGTAGAGGCCGGGGGCGGGGGCCCAGTCGGGGATGGAGAGGCGGTGGACCTGGCGGACAATGTCTCCGGGCTTCCAGAGGTCGCTGGGATAGAGGGTGCTGCCCAGCCAGGTGTCCTCTCCTGCTACATACCGGGTGGGGTCCTGCGGGCCCAACTGGGCAAATACGCGATACTTCTGACCTGGCCAGAATTCTCCGCGCCAGTAGAAAGCCAGATCGACCTTCCCGCCTGGCCTTAAGTCCCAGCCGAGGATTTCATACCCCACCAATTGAAGGCCGTTCTGAAAGGACACATCCACGTGATAAATGGGTTCAGGCAAGTGGTATTTCTCCAGAATGCCTGAGGGGATGAACCGGATGACCGGGTACCATTTAAGATATCGGGCTGGCGCCATGCCAGCGTACAGGCTCAGCGCCAGGATGACCGCCAGGGGCACAACCACATACCGGCGAAAGAGCGTTGCCCAGCCGACCGCTATGGTGAGGCCGATGGCAATAGCTGCGGGAAACAGCAGACGGCCTCCTCCCATGAACATACCCGTGTCTTTAGTGAGGCGCAGGAAAGATACGAAGACAATGAAAAACCAGCCCCAGACTAAAGCGAATAGGGAGCGCAGCGACTCCCACCGCCATATCGCCATTATTGAACCCGCAACACCGGTAATGAATATCCCGCCAAAGCACCAGTAGGCGGCTGGCTCCGCCATTACCAGGGTGCCCGTACTGAAGTCCAACCAGTATGACTTCCAAAGATTTTCAAAAAAGAACCGAATCTCCGCATGTGACCAGGGGCCGGTGCGGGGCCCTAATAGCACGATTAAAAGATTGGTCGCGAAAGGATTGCGGTAAAGCAACCAGTTGCGCCAGAACCACCAGAAGTCCGCGACGGCCACAATGAGTCCCGCCAGCAAAAGTGGACCAAAGGTTTTGCGCCTTCGGGCCTGTGCCAGCGCGATGACACCAAGAGGAAGCAATAGACCCAGTCCGGTCAATTTGGTGAGCGCTCCCACAGCGATAGCCAGCCCGGCCCACATTCCAAGCCGCCAATCCAGGCCGCTTTTGATTCCGCGCCCCAGCAGCCAGAGCCCTATGTGGGTCGTCGCAATACTGGCCATATCGTTGCTGAAAGAGGTGGCGATGAATATAAACTGAGGGTTCAGACCGATAAAAGCCATGGTGAGCCAGGCAAGGTGCCAGGGAACGAACAAACGGGTCAGCAGGTATGCACTCAGCAATGCGATTCCACCGCAGAGCAAAGAGACAAAGCGGCCAGTGAAAAACACCGGGAGAAGATCAGGAGTGGCTATACGGCTGGCGGCCCATCCTGTCCATGCCGACTCAGGGTAACCAGAAACGGTGATCTTTTCCTGCAATCCCAGCCAGCGCGCAAGCCCTGCCACTATCGCATAATAGAGGGGTGGCTGATGTCCTTCTAACTCCACGGCCCGGTGCGCATCCGGGCCAAGGCGTGTCGTATCTATGGCGGGTAAGCCATGCCCTGCCCACAGGTGGATCGCGTAAGCATAATGATAAACCTCATCGGGTTTACCGAACAGAGGATTATCCCGCGCGTAGTACATCCCCACTGCGAGGAATCCGCAAAGGAAGAGCCCGACCGCCAGTTTTTCCACCCAGCCTGGACTTTCTACAGTGAATCTCTGCATATCACTCTCCTCCGCCACATCGTCTGTCAGGCTGCACTTCCCGAAATGCCACCACATCCTCCGCCAGCCGCTGGCCCTTCCCGTCATATGCCGGGAGTCGCTCCAGCGTCTCCGGATGATACATCCCCACCCGCAGGGTCAGCGGCCCCCCC
>DAOUBO010000192.1:0-2448 GCA_034432695.1 Anaerolineae bacterium
TCAGCGTCCAGGACTCCTTCGCGGCGTGGAAGATTTTGGCCATCGGGATGATGGCGTGCTCGCCGACGACCGGCACGTAGAGGACGCGCGCCGGCTCATCCACCGGGATCCGCAGGTCAGGGACGCCCCACTCCTCCCGGATCCGCCCCTCCAGTTCCCGGACCTGGCCCACGTAGAACTCCTTGAGGGCGTCTATGATCTCCCCTTTGCTGACCTCGGCGTTGCCGATCTCGGCGACCATCTCCATCCCCATCCCCTCCTGGAGCAGGGCGTAGCGGCCCACGTTCACCATCAGAGCAGTATCCAGGTCAAAGGGGCAGAAGACGGAGCACCGCCGACAGCCGGTGCACTCCCAGAGGGCCTGTCGGAGTTCGGAGACCACCCGCTCGCTGGGGATAACGGTCTCCCGGTACCAGCCCAGGATGCCCTTCTTTCGGCCGTTCCCCCCATCCTGGAGTAGTTTCTTGACCAGCATCATCCGGTAGGCGGGGATGTGGGCCGGATTTCCCGAGGTGACGTAGAAGTGACAGGCGTCCACACAGGCCCCGCAACGGACGCAGATGTCCTGGTAGTACTGGAGCGGACGAGTAATACGCTGACGGATTGTATCCAGGAATTTGGTCAACATCGCGTCCTCCTAACTCCGGGCGACCATCTTGGAGAGCACCGAGCCGATGATGTGGCTCAGTTTCCCAAAGGGGAAGTAGACCATCAGGGTCTGGACCAGGGCGAAGTGCCAGATGAACGCAGGCCCCGCGCTCTCCGGGACCGGCTGCCAGCGGAAGGAAGCCAGTCCGGCGAAGAAACGGTGCAGTTCCTCCACCTCCACCGTCCGCAGGAGGCGCATATGGAAGCCGGTCAGGGCAATGCCGATGAGCAGGAAGAGGACGAAGAAGTCCTCCGGGACGGAGAGCCACTTGACCGCGCCGCTCCAGCGGCGGGCCAGCAGATAGAAGAGGGGGACGGTGAAGAGAGTCCCGGCAATCGTTCCGGCGACGGCGGAGAAGGTATGCTGCTGCTCTTTGCCCCAGTTCAGGAGTTTCCAGAGGAAGTAGAAGTCGGTGAAGGCCCGGACGTGGCCGACCAGGACGAAGAGGAGCCCCAGGTGCATGATGAAGCCGCCGACCCAGAGGAGCGGGTTGACCCGCAGGAGGCCCTTCAGGGTGAACATATCCACCAGCGCGTCCAGCAACCGGCCCAGGCGGCTCCGAGGACGGGGAAAGAGAGAGAAGTGGGCCGGCGCCGGCCGCTTCTGCCACCACCGGAAGACCCGGTATGCCAGCCCGCCGAAGAAAACGGCGACGGCAATGTAGGGGGTGATGTAATAGAACAGAAAGGCCAGGGTTGCCATCGGCACCTCCATATAGCGAAGTGACAGTCACCTTGAGGTGACTGTCACTTCGGAGTTTACTTTGCCCGGCGGATGTAGAACTTGAAGACGCCCTCGCCCTTCTCCATGCCCAGCAGTTCATTGCCGGTGCTCTTGCACCAGGCCTGGATGTCGGCCACGGAGCCGGGATCGGTCGCCAGGACTTCCAGGACGCCGCCCACGGAGACGTTCTTGATCTCCTGGCTGGTCTTGACCACCGGCATGGGGCACTTCAGCCCACGGGCGTCCAGGGTCTTTTCGGGGGTGTACTCTGCCATTTTGTGCCTCCTTGTGTGGATGTAGGACAACTCCTGTGGAGTTGTCCTACACAAACAGCGTGATATGGGATTGATTCGCCTCGGCGATGTAGGTGGCCGCGCCGACGACGTCGGTAACCTCGTCAATCAGGTCCTCCCGGCGGATACCCATGACGTCCATGCTCATCTGGCAGGCCAGGAGTTTGACGCCCAGGTCAATCGCCATCTGGCGCAGTTCGGGGAGGGTCGCCACCTCGTGTTGCTTCATCATCTTCTTGAACATCCAGCGGCCCAGCCCGCCCATGTTCAGTTTGCTGGGGCCGATGCCGTTGATGTCCCGCAGGAACAGGCTCAGCATGCGCTCAAAGAGGGTGCGGCCTGTGGGGACCTTCTTCTTCAGCGCCTGCAGGCCCCAGAAGGTGAAGAACATGGTGGTCTGGATGCCGCTGGCGGCGGCGGTGGTGGCGATGATGAAGGCCGCCATCACCTTGTCCATGTCGCCGCTGAAGACAACGATGGACGCTTTTCTGGCTTCATGTTCGTGCTCGCTCATTGGGCTCCTCCGTAAGGATGAAAATTGATGACTTCACTGCAGAAACTCGCCGCAGAGGCGCCGAGAGCACAGAGTTCTCCATTAACCGAATCTCTGCGCACCCTGCGTCTCGGCGGCAAAATGACCTTTTTGCATCAGAAACGCCCGGCACGTTTCCACAGGGGCTCTCTCCCGGCCCCTGCTTAACGCCCCACCCCACTCATTTGCTCCACCAGGCCGCTCCGCAGAGCCAGTTGGGCCCGCAACACATCCCGCAACAGGTCCAGCGC
>DAOUBO010000193.1:0-4417 GCA_034432695.1 Anaerolineae bacterium
CCCGCCGTAGAGGGTGATAGATTTGGTGAGGGTAATGACGGCGGCGCCGGTGCCGGTGTAGGTGCCCTCCGCCACGTAGATGGTATCGCCGTCGGTGGCCTGGGCCAGGGCCGTCTGCAGGCTGCACGGGCTGGATTGGGAGCATTCAGTGCCTGTGCCGCCGGGCCTGACGAAGGCCGGGCCGGAGGAACGCACTCCCGACCCGGCATGGGCCTGGGGCCGCGGAGCGCCCAGGGCCAGCATCACCAGCAGGCCCAGGGTCAGCCCCAGGCCGAGGGCCAGGATGGTGAGCAAGGGCTTAAGGGTGCGCATAGGTTCACCTCCTGAACTAAAGATGTGGGGGATAGTCACCTTGAAGGTGACTCTCACCTGCTCTCACCTGACCGATCAGAAATTCCGCAATACCAGGGGCAGGTAAACCCCGTAGCGCACGATACCGCCGTACCAGAAGCCAGCGCACAGCGTGTAGGACAGATTGCCAATCTGTCCTACCACCGGCTGACCGAGCGTGCCGCCCAGCGCGTAGCCGCTTGTCCATGGGGTTCCAGGTCAGGTTGTGCCCGCTGCCGGATTGGGCCAGGTAAGAGGAGAGTCGGGAGGGAGAGCGGGGTGATGAGAGGCGGAGCGGCGTTCCCCCCAGGCGCTTCTCGGGCCTTCGCCGCGCGGGTCACCGGGTTCCGATTGGGGCTCTCGGCCTGAAATATTTTACCACATACGCTGTAAAGATTACAAATTTTGAGGATTCTGCCCGGCGCAGCGTTCGGATCGGCGCCTGGGAAACGTGCCGGAGTTGTCCCCCTGAAAGCCTGTGGTAAAATTCTTCCGAAGCGCCAAACACGGGGGGTGCCGATGCGCTTTCTGATCACCGGAGGGGCAGGCTTCCTGGGCGCCGCCCTGGCCAACCGGCTGGCCTCCGAGGGACACCACGTCCGGGTCATAGACGATCTGAGTGCAGGAGACCCCTCCCGGTTGGACGGGCGGGTTCTCTTCACACGCGGGAGCGTCCTGGACCGCCCAAAACTCTGGACGCTTCTGCAGGATGTGGACTGCGTTTACCACCTGGCCGCGCGGGTGCTGGTGGCCGAGTCCATCCTCTACCCCAGAGAGTACAACGAGGTCAACGTCGGCGGAACGGTTACCCTGATGGAAGCGATCCGGGATGCCGGGGTACGCCGGGTCGTCCTCACCTCCTCCGGCGCCGTCTACGGCGAGCAACCGACCCAGCCGGTTCGGGAAGACGCCCCGCCGAACCCGCAATCCCCCTATGCCGTCAGTAAACTCGCGGCCGAGTACTACGTCCGCACCATCGGTGCCCTGTGGGGGATTGAGACCGTGGTCCTGCGCATTTTCAACGCCTATGGTCCGGGCCAGAATCTCCCGCCGTCCCATCCGCCCGTCGTCCCCCGTTTCCTCCAGCAGGCGGTGCGGGGTGGAACCCTGGTCATCTTCGGTGGGGGGACCCAGACGCGCGACTTCGTCTATGTGGACGATGTGGTGGAGGCCCTGGTCGCCGCGGCGACTGCCCCGGATGTGGATCGGCGCATCATCAACGTCGGCTCGGGGCAGGAGACCTCCATCAACGACCTGGCCCATCTGGTCCTGAAGGTAGCGGGAAAGGACGCGGAAGTCATCCATAGCCCTGCCCAGAGCGGCGGCGTCTCCCGTCTCTGTGCCGACATCACCCTCGCCCGTCGCCTCCTGAACTACCGGCCCCGAGTCTCCCTGGAAGAAGGGCTGCGGCTGACGCTGAAGAACGACCCGCGCTTTTCAACGAGGTGAAATGGAGGAGGGCCGGGAGGTCAACCCCTGGGGATTTCGCCATTTGAAACACGCATATCGTGTCAATACCCATTGCTCTGGAGAACTGCGATGAACGGTCAAGGGGAAAAACGGTGGGAAGCCCTCAAGAACGTGGCCATTATCTTCTCCTTCGTTGTCAACCTCATCCTGGTCCTGGCGCTCCTTCTGGGCATCGGCCCCCTTCTTTACCTGAAGACGTCGCTGCTGGAGCCGCTGCTGTACAACCTGGATGAGGCCTTCCAGGGGCTGGGGCAAACGGTCATCCGGACCACCGTGCCGGTGAGCCAGACCATCCCGATCCAGTTTGACCTTCCTCTGAACCAACCGCTGGACCTGGACTTCTCCCTCCCCGTCCAGGAGGCGACGGTCGTCTACCTGACACAGGATACGCCCATCCCCAACACCGTCGTTTATCTCAACAACGTCCCGGTGCGCACGACGGTCGTCCTGCCCGGCGGGACGCGGCTGCCCGTCCGGATGGACTTCCAGGTGCCCGTCCAGAAGACCATCCAGGTCCAGATGATGGTCCCGGTGAGCCAGACGATCCCTATCCGAATGGAGATTCCGGTGACCATTCAGTTGGGCCCGGCGGGGTTGGACCCCGCCGTCCAGCGGCTGCGGGACGTTTTCGTCCCGGCCCGGACCCTTATAGAGCGCCTGCCGGATGGCGTCCGAATCGGGCGGTAGAGAGCCCGGCGCATCGCCGGAACGGTGGTATAATACACCCGGTTCCAACCCGACGCGGCATCTTCGCAAGGAGGAGATCCGTGAAACTCCATGAGTATCAGTCCAAGCAGATCTTTGCCCGCTACGATATCCCCATCCCCGAAGGGGAGGTTGCAGCGACCCCGCAGGAAGCACGGGCGATCGCGGAACGGCTGGGGCTCCCCGTCGTCATCAAGGCCCAGGTCCTGGTGGGCGGGCGGGGCAAGGCTGGCGGCATCCGGATCGCCCGGACTCCCCAGGAGGCGGAGGACCTGGCGGCCCACATCCTTTCTCTCCAGATCAAAGGCCTGCCGGTCCGCAAGGTCCTGGTGGCCCGCGCGGTGGACATCCGCCAGGAGATCTACCTGGGCATCGTCGTGGACCGGGTCGCGTCCCGGCCCGTGATGATGGCTTCCTCCGAGGGCGGGGTGGACATAGAAGAGGTTGCCCGTACCCAACCCGAGGCCATCCAGAAGGTGCACATAGATCCCTTCGTCGGCCTGCGGGCCTACCAGACCCTCTGGCTGGCCAAACGCATCGGGCTCCCTCAGAGCCTCTATCGGGACTTCGGCCGAATCGCCCAGGGGCTGTACCGCGCCTTCGTGGACTCGGACGCTTCCCTGGCGGAGATCAACCCCCTGGTCATCACGCCGGAGGGGACGCTTCTGGCCCTGGACGCCAAAATCGTCCTGGACGACAACGGGCTCTTCCGCCATCCCGACCTGGCCGGGATGCGGGACGTAGACGAGGAGACCCCGTCGGAGCGGGCCGCGCGCGAGGCCGGCCTCTCCTTCGTGCAACTGGACGGCAACATCGGCTGTATGGTCAACGGCGCCGGGCTGGCGATGGCGACGATGGACATCATCCAGCACTTCGGCGGGATGCCCGCCAACTTCCTGGACATCGGCGGCGGCGCCCGGGCTGACCGGGTGGCCACCGCGCTGCGGCTGATCCTGGCCGACCCGAAGGTGAAGGCCATCCTCTTTAACATCTTCGGCGGCATCACCCGCTGCGACGAGGTCGCGCGGGGTATCGTCTCCGTCCTGGAGGAGATCCGGCCCAACCTTCCCATCGTGGCCCGGCTGGTCGGAACCAACGAGGAGGAGGGACGGCGGATTCTGGAGACCGCGGGCTTCGGCATTCAGACGGCGACTACCCTGGCCGAGGCCGCGCAGAAGGCCGTCGCCGCCGCGCAGGGCGCATAAGAGGGCGCAGGTCGCACTCCTTCATGTCTCACCGGAGGTACCATGGCCATTCTCGTAGATCAAACCACCCGCCTGGTTGTGCAGGGCGTGACCGGGCGCGAGGGCGAGTTTCACACCCGACAGATGCTGGAGTACGGCACGCAGGTCGTAGCCGGAGTGACGCCGGGCAAGGGCGGGCAGTCCGCCTGCGACGGCCGCGTTCCCGTTTTTGACACTGTCCGGGAGGCGGTGGAAGCCACGGGCGCCAACGCATCCGTCATCTTTGTCCCGGCCCCCTTCGCGCCGGACGCCATCATAGAGGCGGCGGACGCCGGGCTGGGCCTGATCGTCTGCATCACGGAGGGGATCCCGGTCAACGATATGATCCGGGTCAAAGCCTACCTGGATGTGAAGGGCGTTCGGCTGATCGGCCCCAACTGCCCGGGCCTTTTGACACCCGGTCAGGCGAAAGTCGGCATCATGCCCGGCCACATCGCCCGGCCGGGGCCGGTAGGCGTCGTCTCCCGGTCCGGCACGCTCACCTACGAGGTCGTCGCCGCGCTGACGGCCCGCGGCATCGGCCAGACGACGTGCGTGGGCATCGGTGGCGACCCGGTTATCGGCACCCGCTTCGTGGACGTCCTGGCCCTCTTTGAGGCGGACCCGGAGACGAAGGCGGTGGTCCTCATCGGCGAGATCGGGGGGCAGGGCCGGGGGGGCGCGGGCCG
>DAOUBO010000194.1:0-2407 GCA_034432695.1 Anaerolineae bacterium
AGATTCACCGCCGCCACACCCATCTGATGGAGCCGCGCCTCGGCCGTGACGGTATAGGGCCCGCCATAAAGGGTGAAGGTGTAGAGGCCGGCGCCGCGCCCCTGCGCTGGGCCGGCCCCTACCACCCCTACTACGCCCTTCACCCTGACCTGGCCGACCCGTCTAAACTCCCCGCCGAGGTGGAAGTCATCGTCCAGGTCTACGCCCGGCCCGACGCCGAAAAGACCGTCCAGGCCATCCTGGGCCAGGCCCTGGCGACCTTCCGGCCACCCTACCGGGTGCTGGTCTACACCAACATCGGCATCCGCGTCCCCTCCTCCAAACTGGCCTGGCTGGCATCGCTGCCGGAAGTGGTGAACGTGGAGCCCTACACCCGGCCGCGGATGCTGGACGAAATCCAGAGCCAGATTATGGCTGGGAACCTAACTTCTGATGGCACCCGGCCATCCAGCCCCGGCTACCTGGCCTGGCTCCAATCCCTGGGCTTCTCTACCAACCCGAACGATTACCCCATCGTGGACATCACCGATGACGGCATTGACGACGGCGACGCCACCCCCATCCACGCCGACTTCTACGTCCTGGGCAACACATCCAACCCCGACCGGCTGATCTACAACTATAACTGGACCACCGACCCGCTAGCGGATAGCGGGGGCGGGCACGGCAACATCAACGCCTCCATCGCCGTCGGCTACAACAACCGGACCGGCTTCCCCTACGAGGACAGCGACGGTTACAACTACGGTCTGGGGGTCAACCCCTTCGGCCGGGTGGCGGGGTCAAAAGTCTTCAATAACGCAGGATATTGGGACACCTCGGCTTCCCCCACCGACCTGATCAGCAAAACCTATGCGCTGGGCGGGCGCATCAGCAGCAACTCCTGGGGCTATATAGGGGCTGGAGGCAATTACAACTCCGATTCCCAGGAATACGACGCCCGGGTCCGGGACGCCCGGCCGAACGTCCCGGGCAACCAGGAGATCACCGTGGTGTTTGCGGCGGGCAACTCGGGCTCTTCCGCCAACACCGTCAGCCCGCCGGGCACGGCCAAGAATGTCATCTCCGTGGGCGCGGCGGAGAACTACCGCCCCACCTGGACCGACGGCTGCGGCGTGGGTCCGACCGGCGCCGACAGCGCTCAGGATATCGCCTACTTCTCCAGCCGCGGCCCCTGCGACGATAGCCGGGTTAAGCCGGACCTGGTGGCGCCGGGCACACACATCCAGGGCGCGGCATCCCAATCGCCCAATTACGACGGCAGCGGCGTCTGCGATATGTACATGCCCGCCGGCCAGACCCTCTACGCCGCCTCCTCCGGCACCAGCCACTCCACCCCTGCCGTCGCCGGCGCGGCTTCCCTGGTCTACTACTGGTATCGCACCCACTACGGCAACGGTCAGGACCCCAGCCCGGCCATGGTCAAGGCCTACCTGATCAACGCCACCCGCTACCTGAGCGGCTCCGGTGCAGGCGGTAACCTCCCCTCCAACGATCAGGGCTACGGCGAAGTCTTCCTGGGCATGGCGTTTGATGACACCCCGCGCGTCGTGGTGGACCAGAGCCACGTCTTCGGCGCCACCGGCGAGGTCTACGAACTCCGGGGTGTGGTGGCCGACTCTACCCGGCCCTTCCGGGTCACCCTGGCCTGGAGTGATCCCCCTGGCCCAACAGTTGGGGCTGCCTACGTCAATAACCTGGACTTAGAAATTGAGCTTGGCGGGCAAACTTACAAAGGCAACGTCTTCTCTGGCGCCACCTCCGTTCCGGGAGGCACCGCCGACCCCCGCAACAATGTGGAGAGCGTCTTCCTGCCCCCCGGCCAGAGCGGGATGTTCACCATCCGGGTGAAGGCCATCAACATCGCCGGAGATGGTGTCCCCAACAACGGTGACCCCACCGACCAGGACTTCGCCCTGGTAGTCTACAACGGGATGCAGCAGTTCGGTTATCTGGACGGGACGGTCTATGACGGCACCTGGGGCGGTGTCCTGGCTGGCGCGACGGTCCAGGCGATCACCGGCACGGTCGCCTACTCCCGCACCACCGACGCCTCCGGCTACTTCACGATGACCGTCGCCCCCGATACCTACACCGTCTCCGCCTGGAAATACGGCTATACCCTCCAGACCATCTCCAATGTAACCGTCCCCAGCGACACGGTGGTCACTCTGGCCTTCACCCTCACTCAGACGGGCCTCTACGCCCTCACCGGTCAGGTGACCGATGCGGCGACGGGCGCGCCCCTCTCCGCCACCGTCTCCGTCTACGGCCCCTTCGGCGACCTCATCGCCCGGACCAGCACGCCGCAACTGACCGGCCTCTACACCTTCACCCTTTATGGCGGGCCCTATACCGTCACGGCCGAGGCGCGGCTCCATCAGATGGGTGTGGCGGCGGTGAATCT
>DAOUBO010000195.1:0-2787 GCA_034432695.1 Anaerolineae bacterium
CCGCTGCTGAGCGGCCGCCCGCTCCAGCAGCCGCTCGTACAGCGCCCGGCTCATCCGGACCCGCACCTCGGCCATCTCTCCCGTTGCGACCTGCGCACCGCTCATCTCCCTGTTCCCTGCTCCGTGCTCCGTGCTCCGTGCTCTGTGCTCCCTGCTCCCCGTCAGATCACCTTCTCCGCCATCAGTTTGTCCACCAGGATGCGGACGGTCTCCTCCACCGTCTCGGCCTGGATGATCTCGGCCTTCCCCTCGCGGGCCGGGGGCGGGAAGATGCGGGTCCAGCGGACGCCGGAGCCGGCCGCGCCGACCTTCGCCGGGTCCGCGCCGATGTCGGCCGCGCTCCAGACCGGGTACTGGGCCCGCGTCGCCTTGCGGATGCCCATGAACGAGGGGTAGCGGGGCTCGTTGATCCCCTTGATGGTGCCGACGACGGCGGGGAGAGGGGCCTTCACCACCTGTCGCCCCTGCTCCAGCAGCCGTTCCACGGTGATGGACTTCCCCGCCGGGTCCAGTTCGGCGATCTTGATGACGTAGGTGAGGGGGGAGAAACCCAGCCGCCGGGCGACCTCCACGGGAACCTGGCCTGTCTGGCTGTCTATGGCCGACTTGCCGAAGAGGACCAGGTCCACATCCCCCATCTTCTCTATCGCCTTCGCCAGGACGTAGGAGGTCGCCAGGGTGTCGGACCCCTCAAAGGCGGGGTCCCAGATGCGGATGCCCTCGTCGGCGCCCATGGCGATGGCGTGCTTGAGCGCCTCCAGCGCGGCCTCCGGCCCCATGGAGATGACGGTGACCTTCGCGTTGCCCCCCAGCCGCTCCTTGATGAGCAACGCTTCCTCCACCGCGTACTCGTCCCAGGGGTTGATGACGATGGGCGAATCCCCCCAGGAGACGTTGCCCGCGGCGTCCACCGTTAGTTTGGCCGCCGAGTCGGGCGTCTGTTTGGTGCAGACGACGATGTGCATGGGTTCACCTCCGGTTGTGGGATGGGGAAATGCGCCACACCCCCCCGCCACATTCGGGCAGGGCAACGGGTAACTACCTGCCTCACCCCTCCCCCCAGCCCCCCTCTCCTGGCCTTCGGTCAGGAGAGGTAGGGCGGATTGGCAATCCGACTGACCTTCTTCAGGGGAGAAGTAGGTCGGATTGGCAATCCGACTTACCTTCTCCCTTCGGGGGAGAGGTAGGTCGGATTGGCAATCCGACAGACCTTCTCGGGGGAGGGCAGGCAGTTACGGCAACTGCAAGCAGTGGCCCTGCACCGCTACAGAGAGGGTGGGGTGAGGACTATGCCTCCCGCTGCCATTCCTCCGGGTCGTAGGGCGGAAGTTCGCACCGAAGCGGCTTATCCTGCCGGTAGCCCAGGACGTACTGGGCCTGGATGAGTTCGTGGATCTGGCTGGTGCCCTCGTAGATGCAGGCCCCCTTGGCGTTGCGCAGGAACCGCTCCACGTCGTACTCGTCTGAGTAGCCGTAGGCGCCGTGGATCTGGATCGCGTCCGACGCGGCAGCGAAACTGGCCTCCGTGGCGAACCACTTGGCCAGGCTCGTCTGCCAGGTGTTGCGGATCCCCTGGTTCTTCAGCCACCCGGCCCGCAGGTAGAGCAGCCGCCCGATCTCGTAGTCCCGCTTCATCCGGGCGATCATCTGCTGGACCAACTGGTGCTCGGCGATGGGGCGGCCGAAGGTCCGGCGCTCCAGGGCGTATTTGACCGACGCCTCCAGGCAGGCCCGGATGAGGCCGGTGGCTCCGGCGCCGATGGTGTAGCGGCCGTTATCCAGGCAGGACATGGCGATCTTGAAGCCCTCGCCCTCCTCGCCCAGCCGGTTCTCCACCGGAACCTCCACGTCGTTCATCGCGATCCAGCCCGTGGAGCCGGCACGCACGCCCAGTTTGCCGTGGATGTCTCCCGTGGTGACGCCCTTCATCTCCCGCTCCACGATGAAGGCGGTGATGCCCTGGTGGGGCGGGGCCTTGGGGTCGGTCCGGGCGAAGACCAGGAAGTTGTGGGCCAGGCTGGCCATGCTGATCCACATCTTCTCGCCGTTGAGGATGTAGACGTCCCCCTCCCGGCGGGCGGTGGCGGAGATGGCGGCGACGTCGGAGCCGGCGCCGGGCTCGGTCAGGCCAAAGGCGGCCCACCGCTCCCCCCGGGCCTGGGGGACCAGGTACCTGCGCTTCTGCTCCTCCGTCCCCCACTGGAGCAACCCCAGGCTGTTGAGGCCCACGTGGACGCTCATCACCACTCGCAGGAAGGTATCCACCCGCTCCAGTTCCTCGCAGGCCAGCCCCAGGCTGATGTAGTCCATCCCCTGCCCACCGTAGCGGACGGGGATGCAGATGCCGAGAATGCCCAGTTCGGCCATGCGCTCAATGGCCCGGACGAAGGGCTTATGGGCGCGGTCGTATTCCTTGACGTAGGGGGCGACTTCCTTCTCGGCGAAGTCCCGCACCATGCGGACGACCATTTCGTGTTCGGGGCTCAAAGAGAAGTCCATAGATCCCTCCCGGCGTGGAATAACTGACTGTCAGTCATTATATTCAGGAGCGGGAAAGATGCAAGTGGAGCAGACCGCCTCCTGCGGGGGCGATCAGAGGTGCCCCGCCACGAACACCAGCAGGACCAGGGCCTCCGCCGCCTCGCAGAGGGCGCCGTAGACGTCGCCGGTCAGGCCGGGGAGCCGCCGCAGGACCCAGCGGGCGGCAAGGGGGACGCCGATCCCGACGGCGGCCAACGCCAGGAGTGGCTTTCATCCTCCCCCCCGGGGGCGCCCCAGCCCACGCCG
>DAOUBO010000196.1:0-5752 GCA_034432695.1 Anaerolineae bacterium
CCGCGTCCCACGCCGACGCCCCAGCCCGGCGCCGCCGCGACTCCGACGCCGACCGGCGGAGAAGGACGCATCCAGATAGATGCCTCCCAGATGGTCGGCGCCTTCCTGCGCGGGGTGCGCATCACCCTGACCCTCTTCGGCCTCTGGGGCCTCTACCTGCTGGGCAAGTTCGCTTTTCGCTATTACCTTCGGACCCGGAGGGGGCAGAGAGCGGCGTTCTACCGTCGTGAGCAAAGGTAGCAGAGAGCCGCCTCCTTTTGAGGCCCCGGCTGGCTACCCGACACTTTCTGTGGGAAAGGCCCCGGTGAGGGCCGGAAGTCCCGCTATGCGAAATGATGCAGATGTATCTCCTGGTCGGTCTGGGGAACCCCGGCATCCGCTACGCCCGGAACCGGCACAACGTTGGATTTCGCTGCCTGCAGCGGTTGGCCACGGCCCACGGCCTGGAGTTCGGCCGCAGGCAGAGGACTGCCCTCGTCGCCCAGGGGACAATCCTGGGCCAGCCGGTCCTGCTGGCTCTGCCCCAGACGTATATGAACGAGAGCGGCCGCTCTGTCGGCCCGCTGGTCCAGTTCTACAAGGTACCTCTGGACCGCCTTCTGGTGGTCTACGACGATTTGGACCTTCCCCTGGGAGTCCTTCGGCTTCGGCCCGACGGCGGGAGCGGCGGGCATCGGGGCATGCAGTCGGTCATCCAGCACCTGGGGACGAACGCCTTCCCCCGGCTACGGCTGGGCATCGGCCGTCCGCCGGGTGGAAAAGACCCCGCCGACTACGTGCTGGAGGACTTCGCCCCCGATGAGGAGCCCATCGTGGAGGAGATGCTGGATCGCGCCATCGCCGCTATCCGGTGCTGGCTCACCGAAGGCCTGGAGAAGGCGATGAGCCTTTACAATCGGCAGGAGCGAGAATGAGCACGCGTGTCCCTGTTGTGGAACGAATCCTGAGCGCGAATGACCGACTGGCAGAGGCCAACCGGTCTCGCCTGGACGCCGCGAGGGTCTTCGCCCTCAACCTGATGGCCTCCCCCGGCGCAGGAAAGACGAGCCTCATCCTGCAGACTATCCGGGGCCTGAAGGGCCGCTGGCGCATCGCAGTGGTGGAGGGAGACCTGGCCTCCACGCTGGACGCGGACCGGGTCGCTGCCGAAGGCATCCCCTCTGTTCAGATCACCACCGGCGGAGAGTGCCACCTGGACGCTGCGATGCTTCAGAGCGGGCTGGACCGGCTTCCTCTGGACGAGGTGGACCTGCTCATCGTGGAGAACGTGGGCAACCTGGTCTGTCCGGCGGAGTTCCGCCTGGGGACCCACCGGAGCGTCCTCATCGCCAGCGTCCCCGAAGGGGACGACAAGCCCTACAAGTACCCGCCGATGTACCGCGGGGTGGACGCCGTCGTCCTGAACAAAATGGACGTTCTCCCCGCCTTTGACTTCCGTCTGGACTATTTCCGGCGGGGCGTGGAGGCCCTGAACCCCGGTGTCCGTTTCTTCCCCCTCTCCTGTAAAACGGGGGAGGGGATAGACGCGTGGATCGCGTGGCTGGAGGAAGAACTGAAAGCGTACAGGGAGCAATAAGATGTGTCTGGGCATTCCCGGTCGGATCGTTGAGGTGCAGGAAGGCGGGCTGATGCGGATGGGGAAGGTGGACTTCGGGGGCGTCGTCCGCGAGGTCTGCCTGGCCTATGTCCCGGAGGCTCAGGTGGGCGACTGGGTGGTCGTCCACGTCGGCTTCGCCATCAGCCGCCTGACGGAGGAAGAGGCCCAGGAGACGTTGCACCTTCTGGGCGAGGTTCTGGCACAGGAAGTGCAGGAGGAAGGGAGGATGCGATGAAGGGCGAAGAGGCTTTCCTGGAATGGCTGAAGGAGTGGGAGGCCAACCTGCCTCCGGTCCCGCTGACCTCGGTGGTCGCTGATCCATCCCGGACGGCGATCCTTTCGGTGGACCTGATCAAGGGCTTTTGCACCATTGGCCCTCTGGCCAGCCCGCGGGTGGCGGGCATTGTCCCCACGGTGGCCGCGCTCTTCCAGCGGGCCTACGACCTGGGGGTCCGCCATTTCATCCTGACCCAGGATGCACACGACGCCGATGCGGTGGAGTTCGGCGCCTTCCCGGCCCACTGCGTCGCCGGGACGCCGGAGAGCGAGACGGTGGACGAACTGAAGGCTCTTCCTTTCTCCGACCTCTACGTCATCGTTCCCAAGAAATCCATCAGTTCCAGTATCGGCACCGACCTGGTCCCCTGGCTGGAGTCCCATCCCGCGGTCAACACCTTCATTGTCGTCGGCGACTGCACGGACCTCTGCGTCTATCAGGCCGCGATGTTCCTGCGGCTGCGGGCCAACGTCCTGGGCCTGAAGGACTTCCGGGTCGTCGTCCCGGCGGACTGCGTTCAGACCTACGACATGCCGGTGGAGGTCGCGCGGCAGGTTGGGGCGATGCCCCACGACGGGGACCTGCTGCACCGGATTTTCCTTTACAGCATGGCCCTGAACGGTATAGAGGTGGTAGCGACCCTGGCCTGAGCGGAAAGGGCGGCGGACGGTTTTCACCGCCCGCCGCCTTTCCCTGCCCGGCATTTTCTGGAGGTACCGAATGTCCGAATCCCTTGCCGATCGGATCGCCCGATGGATGCGGGAATACCTGGAGGCCGCCGGCGCAGCGGGCTTTGTCTTCGGGATCAGCGGCGGGGTGGACTCCGCCACAGTGGGTGCGCTGGCGGTGCGGGCCGTCGGGCCGGAGCGGACGCTGGGGGCGATCCTCCCCTGCCACTCCGCCCCCGACGACCTGCGTCTGGCCCTCCTCGTCGCTGAGCCCTTCGGCATCCCCACCGTGACGGTCAACCTGGGCCCGGCCTACGACGCTCTGATGGCCGCTCTGCCCCCGTCGGACCACCCGCTGGCTGCGGCGAACGTCAAGCCCCGGCTGCGGATGATCGCTCTCTATTTCCTGGCCCAGTCCCGCCATTTTCTGGTGCTGGGGTCGGGAAACAAGTCGGAACTTCTGGCCGGATATTTCACCAAATTCGGCGACGGAGGGGTAGACCTGCTCCCTCTGGGCGGGCTCTATAAGACCCAGGTCTGGGAACTGGCCCGCGAACTGGGGGTCCCGGAGGAGGTCATCCAGCGGCCGCCGACGGCGGGGCTCTGGCCCGGCCAGACCGACGAGGGGGAAATGGGCATTACCTACCGGGAACTGGACCGAATTCTGGGCGCACTGGAGGCCGGGGACGTGTCGGGGTTAGACCCCGCGCAGGTGGAGAAAGTCCGGGAGATGGTCCTTCGCTCTCAACACAAGCGGCAATTGCCCCCTGTCTTTGAACCGTAGAGGGGCCACCGGACCACTTTACCCGACTTTCCCGTTGTCCTCCAGCAGCCCCACAATGGTGATGGCACAGATGTTCATATGCGGCATGCCGCCCAGGTTGTGGGTAAGGCCGTAGCGGGGATTCGGAATCTGGCGCTCCCCGGCCCGCCCCAAAAGTTGCAGGTACATCTCGTAGAGCATCCGCAGGCCCGAGGCACCGATGGGGTGGCCGAAGCACTTCAGGCCGCCGTCGGGCTGGCAGGGAATCCCCCCGCCGCGCAGGTCAAAGAAGCCGTCCAGGACGTCCTTCCAGGCCTTCCCCCGCTCCGAGATGTGCAGGTCCTCCATCGTCACCAGTTCGGTGATGGAAAAACAGTCGTGGACCTCCATCATGCTGATCTCCCGTCGGGGATCGGTGATGCCGGCCTCCTGGTAGGCCGCCCTGCTGCACCTGGCGGTGGTCATGAAGTACGTCCCGTCCCACTCGTTGTATCCCATCTCCTCCCCGCTGGAGAGGGCCACCTGCAGCGCCTTGACGGTGACGATCTCCTTCTTCCCCAGCCCGCGCGCGATATCTGGCGTGGCGACGATGGCGCAGGCCGCGCCATCGCTGACGCCGCAGCAGTCGTAGAGGCCCAGCGGGTAGGCGACGATGGGCGCGTTCAGCACTTCGTCCTCGGTGACGGGACGGCGCAGGTGGGCCTTGGGGTTGAGCGCGCCGTTGGCGTGGCTCTTGACGGAGACGTGGGCCATCGCGCGCTTTAAGTCCTCCATCGGGATGCCGTATCTGGCGGCGTAGGCGGTGGCCAGTTGGGCGAAGGCCCCCGGCGCGGTGATGTTGGGCATCCACTGCCAGTTGAGGCTCCCCGCCGTGGCGCCCAGGTTGGGCAGTCCCCCGTAGCCCACGTCCTTCAGTTTCTCCACCCCCAGCGCCAGCGCGATGTCGCACGCGCCCGACGCCACCGCGTAGACCGCGCCCCGGAACGCCTCTGTCCCGGTGGCGCAGAAGTTCTCCACCCGCGTGACCGGGATGCGGGGAAGCCGCAGAGTGATGGAGAGGGGGAGCGCGCTCTTGCCGACGCTGATCTCCTCAAAGCAGGTGCCCAGCCAGGCAGCCTGGATCTCCCTGCGGTCAATCCCGGCATCGGCCAGCGCCTCCTCAAAGGCCTCCACCATCAGGTCCTCGGCCCCCACATCCCAGCGCTCCCCGAATCGGGTACACCCCATGCCGATAATGGCGACTTTATCGCGGATTCCGGTGGGCATTTTTGAGCCTCCTGGAACGTGGAAGGTGAAACGTGAAACGTGAAAAGTGAAACGTAAAAAGTGAAACGTGAAAAGTGAAACGTGAAATGTGAGTTAGAGCGGGATGTCGGTGAGGAGAGGGGACCAGGTGGGATCGCGGAGGAGTGGGTCCTCTCCCGGGTTGGGTGTCCAGTCCTCCGACGGGAAGGTGGGGATAACATCCCAGGGGTTGTCCGGACCGACCTCATCGGAGAGACAATAGACCGGCGGAGCCTCCCGTACCTGCAGGACGCCTCCGCGCTGCTGGGGGATCATCGTCAGAATCAGCCGAACCAGGCTGGTCAGGAAACGCAGCCGGTGCTGGAAGATCGCGCTGCCCAGCGCATGGCGGGATTTAAAGTACCAGTCCCGTCCCTCCCGGGCCGAACTGAGGGCGTACTCGTAGAACCGGGCCCGGTCTCGGCCGGAACCCCGCGAGTACCCCTCCGCCAGATTGGCGCTGATAGAGCCCACTGCCCGGTACAACTGATCCGCCAGACTGATCATCCGCCATTCCTGAGCCAGTCGGAGCGCGTCGTGCCACGCCAGGTCCCCCAGAAACAGCCCCAGCCGGTACGCCTGCATCCTCCACAACGAATCCCGCTTCATCTCCTCCGGCACCGCCTTCTCCCACTCTTCGTACTTCATCCTTCTCCCTCCTCACGCCTCACGTTTCACGCTTCACGCCTCACGTTTCACGCCTCACGTTTCACTCATCATCTCCATTATCTGCGCATTCGCGTTCGGGTACGGCTTTGCCCCCTCCAGCGAGTCTATCCGCGCCCAGTTCTGGCGGATGTCCTCGGCGGTCGGGATGCCGTCGCCCCACGGGGCGAGGCCCCTCGGGCCGTGGCCCAGGCGGACCCCCGGCGTGGCGAGGATCGCCGCGCGGCCGTAGACCCCACCCCCGGCGTTCAGGATCAGCCCGCTGTCGGTGCATTTGTCGGAGCAGAGGTAGAGGACCAGCGGGACGACGTACTCCGGCTTCAGTTGCTCCTGCACCTCCGGCGGGAAGACGTCCTCCGTCAGCCGCGTCGTCGCCAGCGGCGCCACCGTGTTCACCTTAATCCCGTACTTCTCCCCCTCCAGCCTCAGCGTGTTCATCAGCCCCACCACCCCCATCTTCGCCGCACTGTAGTTTGTCTGCCCGAAGTTCCCAAATA
>DAOUBO010000197.1:0-1566 GCA_034432695.1 Anaerolineae bacterium
GGGGGGCGGGGGGAGCGAGGGGGAAGGGAGGCGGGGCGGCGGCGGAGCGGCGATCCGCTCTTCTACCGGTCGGGTCGCGCCGAGGGTGGCCAGCCCGGCCGCGAGCAACAGGGTCCAGAGCCGTCCGGCACGGGGCAGCCCCTCGGCTTCCAGCAGGAGATAGAGGGCCAGCACCATCCAGGCGAAGGCCAGGCCGAACTCGTAGCGGGTGCTCATGGGCCAGTGGCCCGTTTCCACCCCCCGCCGGACCACCGCCGCCGTCCACAGGCCAAAGGCCACGGCCGCTACACCGACGGGCAGACGGCCCGCCCCAGGGGAAACGGCCCGTCGCAGGAGCAGGCACAGGGCAAAGGCCACCCAGAGGAGCAGAACCGCTGGGGTCAGCATGTCCACCTGCTACAGAGACGTGCCCGGCGCTTTCCATAGGGGCAACTGCGAGCAGTTGCCCTACCCACGGGGTGTGCGTGTTTCTGGCGCCACCGCCCCTTTCGGCATCAGGCGGCGACGGCCCGCAGCGCGTCGGCGAAGATGGAGAGCGCCCGATCGGCCTCGGCCTCCGTGATGACCAGCGGCGGCGCAAGGCGGATGGAACTGGGCCCACAGGTCAGCACCAGCAGCCCCCGGCGGAAACACTCCTGCATCAGCGCCTCCGCCTCGTCGTGGGCCGGCGCCCGCGTCTGGAGGTCCTGCACCAGTTCCACCCCGATCATCAGCCCCAGGCCCCGGACGTCGCCGATAAAGGGCGGACGACCGGCCCGGGCCACCTCCTGCGCCAGAGCGCGCAGCCCCTCCAGAAGCCGCGCGCCGACCCGACTCGCGTTCTCCATCAGCCCTTCCTGTTCAATGACCTCTATGGTCGCCAGGGCTGCCGCGCAGGAAACGGGGTTGCCGCCAAAAGTGCTCCCGTGTGCGCCCATGGGCCAGGTCATCACCGACTCCCGCGCGACCATCGCTGAGATCGGCATCCCCGAGCCCAGCGCCTTCGCCACACAGAGGATGTCCGGCACCACCCCCCAGTGCTCCACGGCGAACCACTTCCCCGTCCGTCCCATCCCCGATTGGACCTCGTCGGCCACCAGCAGGATGCCGTGCCGGTCGCAGAGGGCGCGCAGTTTCTGCAGCCACCCCTCCGGCGGAACGACGTAGCCGCCCTCGCCCTGCACCGGCTCCACAAAAATCGCCGCTACCTCCTCCGGCGGCACCGACCGGGCCATCAGCGTCTCCTCAATGAAATCCACACAGGCCAGGTTGCAGGAGGGGTACGTCCGGTTATACGCGCACCGATAGCAGTAGCCGTAGGGCACGTGGATGACCCCAGGAAGCAGGGGGGCAAATCCCCTGTGGTAGACCGCTTTGGAGGCGGTCAGAGAGACGGCGCCCATCGTCCGGCCGTGGAACGCGCCGAAGAAGGCGATGACGTAGGGACGGCCAGTGTGATGGCGGGCCAGTTTCAGCGCCGCCTCCACGGCCTCCGCACCGGAGTTGCCCAGAAAGACCCGCTTCGGCTCGTCGCCGGGCGCGATGGCCGCCAGCCCGTCCCCCCGCGCGACGTACCGAGGGTCCGTA
>DAOUBO010000198.1:0-3542 GCA_034432695.1 Anaerolineae bacterium
GCCCGGCGCTTCTGAAAAGCGCCGGGCACGCGGCCTCTGCCATTATCGCAGGCCCGTCTCCAGCCGGGCAATGACCAGCCGCTGAATCTCGCTGGTCCCCTCGTAGATCTCCGTCACCTTCGCGTCCCGGAAGTACCGCTCTATGGGCAGTTCCTTGCTGTAGCCCATCCCGCCGTGGATCTGAATGGCCTCTTTGGTCACGAAGGTGGCTGTCTCCGAGGCAAAGAGTTTGGCCATAGAGGCCTCCAGGGTGTAGCGGCGGCCGGTCCGCTTGAACTCTTCCTTCGCCAGCGCGGCCTGATAGATGAGCAGACGGCTGGCCTCAATGCGGCACTTCATATCGGCGATCTTCTGCTGGATCATCTCAAACTGGCCAATGGGCTGACCGAAGGCGTAGCGCTCCCGTGCGTACTGGACGGACGCCTCGTATGCGGCCTCTGCGATGCCCAGAGCCTGTGCGGCGATGCCGATCCGCCCGGCGTCCAGGACGGCCATCGCGATCTTGAACCCCTCGCCCTCCTCGCCAAGCCGGTTCTCCGCCGGACAACGGTAGTCCTCAAGATGGATCTCGCTCGTCGCCGACGCGCGGATGCCCAGTTTGGGCTCCGTCTTGCCCCGGTGGAAGCCCGGCAGGTCGGTGTCAATGATGAACGCCGTCACTCCCCGATGGCGGGGCTGCGCGTTGGGATCCGTCTGGGCGAAGAGGACGATGTACTTGGCGACCGGGGCGCTGGTGATCCAGGACTTGGTCCCGTTGATGGTGTAGTAGGAGCCGTCGGGGGAGCGGACCGCTGTGACCCGGATGTTGCCCGCGTCGGAGCCGGACTGGGGCTCCGTCAGGGCGTAGGCACCGATGACCTCGCCGCTGGCGACGGGCCGGAGAAACTTCTGCTTCTGCTCCTCGGTCCCGTAATGGAGGATGCCGTAGCAGTAGAGGGAATTGCAGACGGACATGATAACGCCGTGGGAGGCGTCCACTTTGGAGATCTCCTCCAGGGCCAGGACATAGGCCAGCGTGTCCAGCCCCTGTCCCCCGTACTCCTCGGGCACCTCAATGCCCATAAAGCCCATCTCGCCCATCTTACGGACGGTCTCAAAGGGGAATTCGCCGGTCTCATCGTAGCGAGCGGCCACGGGGGCAATCTCCTTCTGGGCGAACTCCCGGGCCATGTCCCGGATCATGCGGTGTTCATCGCTGAGTCGCAGGTCCATAGCATCTCTCCTTCTGGGGGATGGGATTAGGAAAGGAATATCCCAAACAAAAGTTGGGATAAATTTGGGAAATCGGGACGCAGGCCATCCCTGCTCTCTGCGTATTGTATCCCGCCGGCCCACGGTGTCAAGCGGAGGATTGACAGTTTGCCCATTTTCATTTACAATATCGCCGCATAATCCAGGGATTCAGAGGGAGGTCGGAATTGAAGGAGTACGCAACGCATCAACTGCGAAATATTGTTCTGCTGGGCCACGGGAGCAGCGGGAAAACCTCGCTGGCGGAGGCCATGCTCTTCACCAGCGGCGCCATCAACCGGATGGGGCGGGTAGAGGACGGCACCACCGTCTCGGATTTTGACGAGGAAGAGATCCGCCGGCGCATCTCGCTGAGCATGACCCTGATCCCGGTGGAATGGGGGGGGTGCAAACTGAACGTTCTGGATACCCCCGGCTACCAGGACTTCATCGGTGAGGTCATCAGCGGCGTCCATGTCGCGGATCTGGCGCTGGTGCTGATTGACGCCGTCGGTGGCGTGGAGGTCGGGACCGAACTGGTCTGGTCCTATGCGGAGCAGCGGCAACTGCCCCGGATGGTCGTCGTCCACAAGATGAACCGGGAGAACGCCAACTTCTCCCGCGCGCTCCAGTCCCTGCGCGACGCGTTCAGCGGGAAGAACTTTGTCCCGCTCCAACTCCCCATCGGCTCGCAGGCCGACTTTGTGGGCGTGGTGGACCTGGTGAAGATGAAGGCCTACATGGGCCCCGAGGGAACGCTGGCGGAGATCCCCGCCGATATGAAGGACGAGGCCGAGGAGGCGCGCGTCGCCGTTATGGAGGCCGCGGCGGAGGGGGACGACGAACTGATCGTCAAGTATCTGGAAGGCGAGGAACTGACGGAGGAGGAGATTCAGCGCGGGCTGCGGACCGCCATCCTGAAGGGTTCGGTGATCCCGGTGCTGGTTGCGGCGGCGACCGCGAACATCGGCACGCGCGCCCTGCTGGACACGCTGGTAGCCTTTGCCCCCTCCCCGGCCGACCGGGGCCCCATCCAGGCGGAGACCCCCGACGGCGAAGAGATCGCGCTGTCTCCCGACGACTCGGAGCCGCTGGCCGCGCTGGTCTTCAAGACGACCGCCGACCCCTATGTGGGCAAACTCACCTACTTCCGGATTTACAGCGGCGCGCTCTCGCCGGACACCCGCCTCTGGAACACCCGGGCCAGCGTGGAGGAGCGGCTGAGCACCCTCTACGTGATGCGCGGGAAGGAGCAGATTCCCGTCCCACGGCTCCATGCGGGCGACATCGGCGCGGTGGCCAAATTGACTGAGGCAATCACCGGGGACACACTCTGCGACCGGAGCCGGCCGGTCAGGATCCCAGGTCCTGTCTTCCCGCACCCCCTCTTCGCCGTGGCGGTCCGACCCAGGAGCAAGGCCGACCAGGCCAAGATGGCCCCCACCCTCACCCGCATCTGCGAGGAGGACCCGACGCTCCATTGGCGGCAGGAGCCCGGCACGCGGGAGACGATTCTGGAGGGTATGGGCGAGGCCCACGTGGAGATCGCGGTCCGGCGAATGGAGAACCGCTTCGGCGTCGCGGTGGAGACGTCCATCCCCAAAGTGCCCTACCGGGAGACCATCACCCGCGTCCACTCCGACTACTACCGGCACAAGAAGCAGACGGGCGGCGCGGGCCAGTTCGCCGAGGTCCATATGCGGCTGGAGTCGCTGCCGCGCGGGGCCGGCTTTGAGTACGGATGGGAGGTCTTCGGCGGCGCTATCTCCTCGTCTTTCCAGCCCTCCATTGAGAAGGGCATCCGCCAGGTGCTGGAGAGCGGGGTGCTGGCCGGTTACCCCGTCGTGGACGTGAAAGCCGTCGTCTACGACGGGAAGGAGCACCCGGTGGACTCCAAGGATATCGCGTTCCAGATCGCTGGGCGGGAGGCCTTCAAGAAGGTGATGCTGGGCGCGGGGCCAGTGCTCCTGGAGCCCATCTACAAGTTCACCATCACCGTCCCGGAGGAGTTCACCGGCGACGTGATGGGCCACCTGAACACGAAGCGGGCGCGCGTGCTGGGGATGGAGCAGAGCGGCGGGAAGAGCACCATCACGGCCCTGGCGCCGCTGGCGGAGATGCAGCGCTACGCCACCGAACTGCGCAGCATGACCCAGGGGCGCGGCCTCTTCTGGATGGAGTTTGACCACTACGAGGAAGTTCCGCCCCACCTGGCCCAGGCCATCATAGAAGAGGCCAAACGAGAGCGGGAACAGGAAAAAGAATAGCCGGGCCATCGGAGCAGGGATCAAGCGACGGCGGGCGGCGTTGCC
>DAOUBO010000199.1:0-3788 GCA_034432695.1 Anaerolineae bacterium
CCCGGTTCTTTGACGGTTCCAAGCCGGAGTACCCGCGCCGGATGCGGTGTATCCAGGGCTCCGACGCCCATCGGCTCACCCGCGACCCCAAAGACCCCCGGCAGCCGCCGGTGGGGATCAGCAACCCGCGCCAGGCGATAGAGGCCATCCAGGCTGAGGTGGCTCGCCGCATTACACCGCCCCTGGAGATCAACGCCGACATTCAGGAGACCCAGGGGAAGAAGATTGTGCGGGTGATGGTCCCGCGAGGGGCCGACCCGCCCTACGCGGTGGACGACAACAAGATTTACGTGCGCAGCGAGTCGGAGACGGGCCTGGCCGTGCGGGATGAGATTGTGAACCTGGTCCGGCGGGCGCTGATGCCGCCGGAGAAGCCGGCCGAATCTCCCCCTCCGACCGACCGCATAGAGCCCCCGCGCACCGGGGTGGAGATTATCGCGACGGAGGAGCGGGGAGGAATTCGCTACCACACGATGCGGGACCTGCGTAACGGAAACGTCGTCACGAACGTCACCCGAAAGTCGGCCCGGCGGCTCTGGCACTACGCTATCACCCAGGCGGAGGACCACCCGGTGGACCCGAACTCGCTCCGTTGGGAGGGGGACATCGCCCTGGTCCGAAAGCGGGAACGGGGTGGGCAGGTCCGCTATGACCTGGCTCAGCGGGAGGACGGGAAAATCCGCATCTACTACGGCGTCACCGACGATGGCATCCACGGCCCCTGGGCTCGTCTGGTCGGCCTGGAAACGGAGTAGCGGTCGTTTCGCAAATCTACCGGAAAAGGGGGAGGTGATACAACGGGGACATCCGTCCCCCGTCAATCACCGGTAACTGTTCGGCCCTGTGAATGGGCCGGAAGGAGCATCGCAAGCCCGCGGCTTGCGCCGACCGATGTGAGCGGGCATCCCGCCCACACAGGGGGTTTCTGCACGGGAATCTCTTCCCGAACAGTTGCCAAATCCACAAAAGACAGGAGGTGAGAAATGACGGGGCCCCTCGGGGTTCACTATCTGCTGGAATTACGGGGTTGTGACCCAGAGGTGCTGAACGACCTCCCCGAGGTCAGACGGATCCTGCTGGAAGCCGCGAGACGGGCAAAAGCCACGATTCTCAACTCGTATTTCCACCAGTTTTCCCCGCAGGGGGTCAGCGGCGTCGTGGTGGTGGGAGAGTCCCATCTCTCCGTCCACACCTGGCCCGAGTACGGCTACGCGTCCGCCGACGTGTATACCTGCGGGCAGACGGACCCGATGAGCGCCGTCCGCTATATCGCGGACGAGTTCCGGGCCCAGAGTGTCTATCTTATCCCCATCAGTCGGGGAGAGCATCCGCAGCAACTCTCCCTGCCCCCGGTTTCTGAAACCTCTCCAAACTGGGCCAGCATCACCCCGCCGGCCGGTTGGTCCTTCCTGGAGTTCGTCACTCCGGAGAGCGCCCTCCTCCTGCAGGTGAACCGGGTGCTCACTTCCCTTCGCTCGGCCTTTCAGCACATAGAGGTCCTGGACACCGCCGCCTTCGGGCGGATGCTGGCCCTGGATGGGCAGGTTCAGTCCTCCGAGGCCGACGAGTTCATCTACCATGAGGCCCTCGTCCATCCGGCGATGGTCACCCACCCTGAACCGAAGGATGTCCTCATCCTGGGGGGTGGGGAAGGCGCGACTCTGCGGGAGGTCCTTCGTTACCCCTCCGTTCGGCGGGCCGTAATGGTGGAGATTGACCCGCAGGTGGTTGAGGTCTGTCGCCGGGACCTCCCGGAATGGAGCGCCGGCGCGTTTGACGACCCTCGCGCTCAGGTTGTCATAGAGGATGCCGTCCGTTATCTGAACTCGGTGGGCGACCAGTTTGACGTGATCATCTCGGACCTGACCGAGCCATACAGGGGTGCGCTCTCCGAACAACTGGCGACGCAGGGGATGTTCCAGGCTATCCGTCGCCATCTGAAATCGGGTGGCATCCTGGTCAACCAGTCCGGGAGTGCCAATCTGGCGAACATAGACCTGTTCGCCAGTATCCACAGAACGATGCGGTCGGTTTTCCCCGTGGTGGCTCCGTACTCCATCCAGATCCCTTCCTTCGCCGAGCCGTGGGGCATCATTCTGGCCTCGGAGGTCCGCGACCCGCGCGAGCTGACGCCAGAGGAGGTGGACCGGCGGCTTCAGGAGCGGGGCATTCGGGACCAACTCCGCTTCTACGACGGGGTCGTCCACCAGGCGCTGTTTGTGATGCCCCGTTACCTGCGGGAACTTCTGGAAGTGCGGGGGAAGGTTCTGACCGGCGAGGTGCCCCTCGCAGCCCCTCATCTTTGATGGGGCTCCCGGACAGGCAGGCTGGTTGGCCTGCGAGCGGAGGAGGTCAGGGGCGTCCCTGTGCGGGTTTGCGCTTCGCTCCCGCACAGGGCACCGCCCCCGCCAGGATATGTGAGGAAAAAAATTTCGCTGCGGTGGCTGCCACCGCAGCGAAATTTTTGGGGCCGGCAGCGATCTGCCCGGTGCGACGGGAGTGTGGCAGGCGGTTGACCCGCTGGTGGCGCGGGGCGGGCGGTGGCGCACGATCTGGCTATCGGACACTTTGCCTGACCTTCCGGGGAACCGAAGCCTGCTGGGCGGAGCGCAAGATTCATCCTGCACCCCGTCGCCCGCGCGATATCGCCCAGCAGCGCTTCTGGCCTTCGCCGGGGCCTTTCCCGCGGAAGTGACAGGCAGCCATGCGCACGATCCATCCTGTGCCACGATGGCCGCTGCTGCTATCCAGGGCCGGTTGCGCAAAAGTTGCTTCTGTGGTAAGATTAAGACCCGAAAACCGAATCCTTCCCAGGGGAGTCCGGGTGAGCCGGGCTGAGAGGGCGTCCACGGGCGTATGCCCCCGACGCCGACCCTTTGAACCTGATCTGGGTCATGCCAGCGGAGGGAGGGAAGAGCGAGGCCCTCTGGGCCTGTCCTGACCGATAGGGCCGTCCCGCGCTGGCGGGGCGGCTTTTTTTCTCCCCGGCGGCCCCCATCAGGTCGGCCCGCGTACCCCAGGATTCTCCCCTTTCCACCACCCGTCCCAGCGGAGGTGTCCGATGAAGATTCAAGCACCCCCCGAATGGGGCATAGAGCCGGTTCCCGAAAGCCATCGCATTCTCCGATTCCCCGATTACTTCGCCCTCTGGTCCAGCCTGGGTGTGGGGCTGCTGGTGCTCCTGGCGGGCACGCTGCTGGTGCCGGGCCTGGGGCTGGGGCAGGCCCTGCTGGCGGTCTTCATCGGCAGCGTGAAGCGTGAAACGTGAAGCGTGAAACGTGAAACGTGAAACGTGAAACGTGAAGTGAAGGGGGTACGCATGCTCTCTCTCAACGAACAGATCGCCGAATTGCGGGAACGGGTGCGCAGGCAGCGCCCCCTCATCCACCACATTACCAACTTCGTCGTGATGAACGACACGGCCAACGTGACGCTCCACATCGGCGGGCTGCCGGTGATGGCCCACGCGCGGGAGGAGGTGGCAGAGATGGTCGCTGCGGCCGGCGCGCTGGTCCTGAACCCCGGCACGCTGACGCCCGAATGGGTGGAGTCCATGCTCGTCGCCGGGAAGCGGGCCAACGAACTGGGCATCCCGGTCGTTCTGGACCCCGTCGGCGCGGGCGCGACGACGCTGCGGACAGAGAGCAACCGTCGCCTGCTGGAGGAACTGAAGGTCGCCGTCGTCCGGGGCAACTCCGGCGAGATCGGCGCGCTGACGGGCATGGGCGGCGTCGTCAAGGGCGTGGAAACGGTGGTGGAGGGGGACGATCCGGTGGCGGGGGCGGAGG
>DAOUBO010000200.1:0-10174 GCA_034432695.1 Anaerolineae bacterium
GTCTGCCTTTTCCTGAACCAATTTGCCGGCGGGTCGGATGCCCTTCTGCGCTATGTCGGCTTATTGCCCGAATAATTTGTCAAATTGCAATATCTTGCGTGTCCTGCAAAATGAATTTTGCGCTACGAGGCCCAGGTAAGGGTGACCTGTGGGTCTCCCCCATAGGCATTAAACTTAAGGGCAGTGCGGAGGCGGCTGGCCGCTCCAGGTGCCGACTGCAGGGGCAGGGCTTGCCCCTGCCCCATCAGGGGGCGACTGCCGTAGCGCAGGCTGTTACCTCACCCCACCCCCAACCCCCTGGTATAACGGAGTAGGGCAACTGCTCGCAGTTGCCTTACTCCATTATACCAGGGGGTGCCGCCGAAGGCGGCGGGGGAGGGGTGAGGATACAGAGGCGGCAGGGGGAAACCCCTGCTTAAGTTCACGCCTATGCGGGGGAGGGGCGAGGAGGTAGTTGCGTTTGCGCTATGTCGCAGGGCGGCACCTCTGGCCTCCGTCGGGGCCTTTCCCGCGGAAAGTGTCGGGTGGCCAGAGATTCACTGGACTTTGGACAAACGGAAAAGGCCAGGGAGAGCGCCTTACCCACTACATATGTGGGCTTTATCCATTTGCCGATGCCCATATCTATGGGTGGCCTGTGGGCCGAAATGAATTTCGGCTTACATCATATGTATGGGTGGTCTGTGGGCCGAAATGAATTTCGGCTTACATCCCGGCGGTTTATCCAACGTCCAGGAGATTCAGCAATTCCCTGGATAATCCCAGACCCTCTACAGAAAGAGCGATGGCAGAACGAACAGAGGAAAGAAAAACACCCGCAGCGGTTCCGGCCTACGATGCGGCCGATGTTCAGGTCCTGGAGGGGCTGGAGGCCGTCCGCCGACGGCCGGGGATGTACGTCGGCGGGACGGACCTGCGCGGCCTCCACCATCTGGTCTACGAGGTCGTGGATAACTCCATAGACGAGGCGCTGGCCGGCGCGTGCGACGAGATTGAGGTGATCATCCACAAAGACCGCAGCGTCACCGTCCGGGACAACGGGCGGGGCATCCCCACCGCGCCCCACCCGGAGAAGAAAATCTCCACCCTGCAACTGGTCATGACCACCCTCCATGCGGGGGCGAAGTTCGGGGGCGGGGGCTACAAAGTCTCCGGCGGCCTCCACGGCGTCGGCGTCTCCGCCGTCAACGCCCTCTCCGAGTGGCTGGAGGTGGTGGTGGATAACCCCCGCGACGGCCTCCGATATCGCCAGCGGTACGAGCGGGGCGTTCCGGTCACCCCGGTGGAAGTCCTGGGCAAGACCGACCGGCGCGGGACGACGGTTACGTTTCGCTTTGACCCGACCATCTTTAAGGACGTGGACTACCAGTTTGAGACGCTGGCCCAGCGTTTCCGGGAGATGGCTTTCGTCACGCGGGGGGTCACCATCCGGCTGATAGACGAGCGGCCCGACGACTTCCCCCGCCGGATGACCTTCTACTTTGAGGGCGGCGTCCTTTCGTTTGTCCGCTACCTGAACCGCAACCGTACCCCCCTCCATCCCCCCGTCTACGTGGAGAAGGAGGTGGACGGCATCGGAGTGGAGGTCGCCATCCAGTACACCGACTCCTACACCGAGTCCGTCTATCCCTTCGCCAACACCATTCATACGGTGGACGGCGGGACCCACCTGACGGGGCTGCGGGCGGCCCTCACCCGCACCATCAACGACTATGCCCGCAAGGCCGGCCTGCTGAAGGAGAAGGACCCCAACTTCTCCGGCGACGACGTCCGGGAGGGGCTGACCGCGGTCGTCAGCGTCAAGCACCCCGACCCTCAGTTTGAGTCCCAGACGAAGGTCAAATTGATGAACGCCGAGGTGAAGAACATCGTGGAGTCGGTGGTCGCCGAGGCGTTCATGGAGTTTCTGGAGCGGGACTCCGCGTCGGCCCGGAAGATCGTGGAGAAGTGCCTGACCTCGTCGCGCGCGCGGGCGGCGGCTCGCCAGGCCCGGGACCTCGTCATCCGCAAATCTGTCCTGGAAAGCACCACCCTGCCGGGGAAACTGGCCGATTGCTCCGAGCGGGACCCGAGGCGGACCGAACTCTTCATCGTGGAGGGGGATAGCGCCGGCGGGAGCGCCAAGCAGGGCCGCGACCGCCACTTCCAGGCCATCCTCCCCCTGCGGGGAAAAATCCTCAATACCGAACGGGCCAGCATCAACAAGGTCCTCTCCAGCAAGGAGATCCAGGCCCTCATCTCCGCCCTGGGGACGGGGATCGGAGAGCAGTTCAATCTGGAGGGACTGAGGTACAATAAAATTATTCTTATGACAGACGCCGACGTGGACGGGGCCCACATCCGGACCCTGTTGCTCACTTTCTTTTACCGCTACATGCAGCCCCTCATTGAGGAAGGCCACCTCTACATCGCCCAGCCGCCGCTCTACCGCATCGCCACGTCCAAACAGGTTTTCTACGCCTACTCCGATGAGGAGAAAGAGCAGATCCTCCAGAAACTGGCGGACGAGAAGGTGACCATCCAGCGGTACAAGGGGCTGGGGGAGATGAATCCGGAGCAGTTGTGGGAGACGACGATGGACCCGTCCCGCCGGACGCTCCTGCAGGTGACGGTGGAGGATGCAGCCGAGGCCGACCGGATTTTCACGATGCTGATGGGCGACGCCGTGCTCCCCCGCCGCCGTTTCATCCAGACCCACGCGAAGGAAGTGCAGAACCTGGACGTGTAGCGGTTCCCCAGATGCCCACCAAGCCTGACCTCCGCCAGCACTTCTGTACCCTGCGGGAGTGCCTGCCTCCGGAGGACGTCCGGGAGGCCTCCCTGGCCATCTGCCGCCACCTGGCCGCCTGGCCCCCTCTGCGGGAGGCCCACACCGTGATGGCCTACCTGGCCTTTCGCAACGAGCCCGACCTCTCGCCTCTCTTTGATCTGCTCCCCCACATCCGCTGGACAGTCCCGCGGATAGAGGGGAAACATCTCGTCGTTCATCCCTACGACCCGGCCCGCCTGGTCCGGCACCCCTTCGGGATGCTGGAGCCGGCGGCGGACCTGCCAGTGGTGGACCCGGAAGCGCTGGACGTAGTCCTCGTTCCCGGCGTCGCCTTTGACCGGCGCGGGGGGCGGCTGGGGTTCGGCGGCGGCTTCTACGACCGCTTCCTCCCTACCACCCCTGCGCTCCGCGTGGGCGTCACCTATGAAGTCTGCCTGATTGACGAACTCCCCTCTACCGAATCCGACGCCCGTATGGACTGGATCGCAACGCCGCGGGGCCTCATTCGGGTATCCCCCGATCCTGCCGGGTCCTTATGGTAGCCCGTCGCTGGGGCGGCCGAAACGGGCCGGGCGCGTTCGCGGGGTTCCGATCGCCCCCGACCTTTTGTTCTGCGATGGAACCGCTGGAAAAACTCCGCATTCTGGGGCCTGCGACCTGCTACGAGCCCGCCGAGGAGACGACGCCCACGGGGCGGCTCCTACCGCCCCCGGAGGACGTCCCTGCGGACCTGAGGGGCTGTGTCTACTACGCGGCGCTGCCCGGCGGGCGGCGGGTCCCCATCCTGAAGACGCTGCTCTCTTCGGCCTGTGAGCGGGACTGTCTCTACTGCGCTCTCCGGGCCGGCCGGGACGCGCCGCGCGCCACCTTCGCCCCCGATGAACTGGCCCGCCTGTTCCTTCAACTCTACGAACGAAGGCTTGTGGAGGGCATTTTTCTCAGTTCGGCCGTCCTCGGAAGTGGCCCACGGACTCAGGATCGGCTGATCGCAGTGGCCGAAATCCTCCGACAACGATACAACTTTCGGGGCTACATCCACCTGAAGATCATGCCGGGCGCGGAGCGGGCGCAGGTGGAGGCCGCGATGCGGCTGGCCGACCGGGTCTCCGTGAACCTGGAGGCTCCCAGCAGCCGCCGGCTGGCTCTCCTGGCTCCCCACAAAGAGTTCCGGGACGAACTTCTCCTGCGGCTGCGGTGGATCGCCGAGGCCCGGCGAGAGATGGTGGGACACCGGCCCAGCGCAACAACTCAGTTCGTCGTGGGCGCGGCGGGGGAGAGCGACCTGGAACTTCTCCACGCTACCGCCTACCTCTACCGCCACCTGGGGCTGGCCCGCGCCTACTACGAGGCGTTCCGCCCTGTCCCGGCGACCCCCCTGGAGGCCCTGCCCCCTACCCCCCAGATACGGGAACGTCGGCTCTACCAGGCCTCCTTCCTGCTGCGGGATTACGGCTTCGGCGTGGAGGAACTCCCCTTCGGCCCCGACGGCAATCTCCCGCTGGAGGCGGACCCCAAACTGGCCTGGGCCCGCCAGCACCTTCAGGATGCGCCCGTTGAGGTGAACCGGGCAGACCGGGCGATGCTCCTGCGGGTTCCGGGGATCGGCCCCAGGGGAGCCGATCGGCTCCTGGAGGCCCGACGGGAGCGACGTCTGCGGGACCTGGGCGAACTGCGCAGGCTGGGGATCGCGGTGGAGCGAGCCGCTCCCTTCATCTTGCTGGATGGGAAGCGTCCTGCCCGCCAGATGGAGTTGCCGATGGGGCGTTGAGAATCTACGAATTTCACGAAAGTTGTACCAGCAAATCCGCGTCCGTTGTTTAAAAAGCCACGAATTGCACGAATCTCACGAATGTTGTAACCGACAAATCCGTGTATCTCTGCGTTCATCCGCGTCTCCTCTCTGAAGTTTGCCAAAACCGTCAATTCGTGTTATCATTGAGGCCGTTTGTGGCCCAAACTTTCCGCTCCCGGTAGAAGCCGGGGGCAATCCCGTGGAAAGGAGGTTGAGAACTCTCTATGCGCCGATACGAACTGACCTATATCGTGCATCCCCAGGTAGACCAGGAAGGTCTGGAAGGGGTCATCGCCGACGTGAGGAATCTTGTGGAGTCCACCGGAGGCGTGGTCCACAGGGTGGAGCCCTGGGGGCTTCGGCGATTGGCCTACCCCATCCGCAGGGTGCGGGAGGGATACTACGTGCTGATGGAAATCGGCCTGGACGGGTCCAGAGTGGCCGAAGTGGAGCAGGGGCTGAAATTCCGGGAACCGATTATGCGGTATCTCTTCGTCCGCCTTGACGAAGGAGGAGAGGAATAAACTGGAATTCGCTGGAAGCAGGGGGTGAAGAGCGATGCGTGGGCTGAACAAAGTGATGATCATCGGATATCTGGGCCGGGACCCGGAGATGCGGTATACCCCCTCTGGGCGACCGGTGACGACCTTCAGTGTGGCGACGACCCGCGGCTGGACCAATTCCAACGGCGAGCGGCGAGAGGAGACGGAATGGTTCAACGTGGTTGCCTGGGGAAACCTGGCGGAGATCTGCAAGCAGCGGCTCCATAAGGGGCAGCAGGTTTACATTGAGGGCCGTCTGCAAACACGGGGGTGGGAGGATGCGGACGGCCGGAAGCACTACCGCACCGAACTGGTGGCCCAGGAGATGATCATCCTGGGCGGGCGGGTGCAGGTCCCCGGTGAGGAGGAGCAACCCCTGATCGGCGAGGAAGCGGTATCAGGGGAAGACGAGACGTTCAATCAGGAATTTCCCTTCTAACGGAGGTGAGGATTGGCCGAGGAACGAAAAACCGCGACCCGTCGTCCATGGAGGCCGGTGGTTCGCCAGTGCGTTTTCTGCGCGGAGAAGGTGGATCGGATTGACTACAAGGACCCGGAGACCCTGAGCCGATTCCTGACCGAGCGGGCCAAAATCCGGCCCCGCCGTCAGACGGGCCTCTGCGCGTACCACCAGCGGCAACTGGCGCGCGCCATCAAGCGGGCCCGCCATCTGGCCCTGCTTCCCTTCACGGTGGAATACCGCTTCGGATAGCAGGCCCTGCGGTGGGAATGGTTCGGGACGGGCGCCGGCGAGCGCCTGTCCCAAACTCCAGAATGCGGGGAAGCGAGAGGGATGTCCAAAAAGCGTCAGCCAACCACCCCCCGTCCGATGAGCAGAAAACAGCGGTCCCGGGCCGAACAGGAAACCCGAATGCGCCGCTGGGTGATCATCGGCACCATCGCCGTTTGTGTGCTGGTGGCCGGCATCGTGGGCTATGGCCTGTTGAACGAGTTTGTCCTGAAAGCCCGGGAGCCGGTCGCAGTGGTCAACGGCGTTCCCATCACCGCCGCCGATTTTGAGGCTCGGGTGCGCTACTACCGCAGCCTCCTCCGGGAACAGCAGGACTACCTGAAGGCCCAGCGGATGGAGGTGGATCCGACCAACCCGGATTCGTCCGCCTATCTGGGGTATCTGGACGGGCAGATCCGGCAACTGGATGCCTACCTCTCCGCGGCGAACGCCGTCTCTCTGGGCAAGGAAGTGCTGGATCGGCTGGTCCAGGAGGAACTGCTGCGCCAGGAGGCAGCGCGGCGGGGGATCACCGTCTCCCCGGAGGAGGTAGACCGGGCCATAGAGGAGCAGTTCGGCTATAATCGGGACGCGGCGGCCGCTTTCCTGACCCCGACCACCGCCCTCTCGCCGACTGTGGAACTCACCGCCACCGCCACGCCGGCCCCAACCCCGATGCCCAGAGAGGAGTTTGAACGCCTCTACCGGGAGTTCGTGAACAACCGCCTGAAGCCCGCCGGGCTGAGCGAGGCGAGGTTCCGCGCGATGGTGGAGGCCAGCCTCCTCTACGACAAACTCCAGGAGGCGTTCGCGGCAGAGGTGCCCCAGCGGATGGAACAGGTTCAGTTCCGCCATATGTCCTTCCCCTCCGAAGAAGAGGCCCGAAAAGTGCTGGAGCGGCTGGATAGGGGGGAGAAGTGGGAGGACATCGCAGCGGAAATTCAGAAAAACACCGAGGACAATGCCTACGCGGTGGACGCCGAGTGGGGCACACAGGGGTACCTGGAAGACCTGTTCGGCGCATCTGCGGCGACGATCTGGGGGCTTCCTGATCAGCACTACACCCAACCTTTCGCCTCCGGGGACGGCCGCTGGTACATCGTCCAGGTCCTGGGGAGGGAGGAGCGGGAACTGGACTACTGGCTCCGGCTGACCGAGCAACAGCGGCGGTTCCAGGCATGGCTGAACGACCAGATGGCCCTGGTCCAGTACAGCGATAGCTGGCAGAAAAGGGTGCCGACAGAACCGTAAAAGTGTCCGTCGGATTTTGCGGTGACCCCCCGGTCGCCGCAAAATCCAACCGGCACGGTCTCTATGACCTATTCTTCTATCCTTACCGCGGGAGTTCTTACCGGCACGCTGGTCTCCCTTCTGCTGGGCTCCAGAAAAAGAATCCCCCCATCGGTCGTGATGGACGGAGTGCTGGCAGCCGGTATGGGGGGGATCGCTGTGGGGCGGGCCCTCTACGTTCTGGCCCACCCTGCGTACTTTCAGGAACATCCGGCCGAGACGCTCGCCTTCTGGCGCGGGGGGCTCTCCGGCTTCGGGACCGTGGCCGGGGGCCTGGTGGGGATCCTGTTGTTGAGCGCCCGCCGTCGGCAGGAGCCGTGGCGGCTGATGAACCTCCTGGCGCCGGGCGCAGCGGTGGTCGTTGTCGCCGCGTGGGCGGGCTGTTTGCGGGCAGGGTGTGCCTGGGGGCGGGAAACCTGGCCGGCCGAAGGGCTTCTCTGGCGCCTCAGCATGGACCTGCCCGACCTCTACGGCCTTCGGGCCCCGCGAGTGCCTGTCCAGTTGATGGGTGCTCTCTGGGGCGTTTTTCTCCTGCTGCTCTCTTCCCTGGGCTGGCGGCTCCGGTGGCGAAACGTGGGAGGACTCTGGCTCCTTCTGTACGGCCTGGGAGACCTGGCTCTCTCGTTTTTCCGGGGCGACCTCCCCGCGGGGCCAGGGGGGCTCTCCCCGCTGCAGTGGGCCGACCTGGGGCTCTGCGCTGGAGCGCTGCTGACATTCTTGGGACGGATACGAAGGGCGTATTGACCGACCACTACGCTCCGGCGGTCTGGTTGGGAGGAGGAGTTGCCATGACCTACCTGGTCGCTGCTTATGCGGTTTTCTGGGGTTTGACCTTCGCGCTGGTCTTCTCCATCTGGATTCGCCAGCGCCGACTGGAGCAGGAACTGCACCGGGTGGAGGAGCAACTGCGCCGATCCGGGCTGGAGACATCGGAATAGGAGAGTTTCTGGGCCGCCGAATGAGGTATCGGAACCCCTCACGCAGCCTCTGGAGGGTCGTCTTCTGGGTCTCCCTCCCCTTCGGCATTCTCTCCTTTGTGCTCCCCATCTACGGGCGGGAACTGGGGGCCTCGGCCCTGGAGATTGGAGCGATGTTTACGGCGATCTCCCTGGGGCCCGTGTTGATCCGGCCCTTCCTGGGACAGGCACTGGACCGATGGGGAAGGCGTCCTTTTCTGCTGCTGGGGCTGGCGGGCTACGCGACGGCCATGGCCCTGTTCACCGTGGCGAAAACGGTCCAGACGCTGACCGTGGCCCGGTTCATCCAGGGGTGGGGAGATGCCTTTCTCTGGCTCACGGCCTATACCGTCGTGGCTGACCTGACGGTGGTGGACAGCCGGGGGCATCACTTTGGCATGATGGACGAGGCCTACTATCGGGGGGCCGTCCTGGGCTCGCTGGCGGGTTTTGGGCTCCTCTTCGCCCTCCGACAGGCCGGGCGTTCCCTCCCGGAGATCTGGCCCTGGCTCTTCGCGATGTACACCCTCTCCGCGCTGATCGCTTTCTGGCTGGGCTGGCGCGGCGTTCCGGAAACCCGTCCGCAGACCACCGTTCCGGTGGAAAGCCAGCCCATCTCCGGACAGTTGTTGGCCCTGATGGGGATCGTCTTTGCGACGGGCGCCTCCGGGATGATGGTCTGGCCTCTGCTGATGCTTTTCCTGCAGGACGCCCTGGGCGCAGGGATGGAGCAACTGGCGATGGCTTATCTGCCCGCTGCGCTGGTGGGCAGTTTTCTCCCCTCTCGGACCGGACGTATCGCCGACCGATGGGGGCGAAAAGGCCCGATGATCGCCGGGCTGCTTCTGGGAGCCCTGGCCTCCGCGCTGATTCCCTCTCTGCGGAACCTGCTCCTGCTGGCCCTCCTGTGGCTTCTGGAAAGCGTGGGGTACTGCATCTCCCTGCCGGCCGAGCGGGCTTTTGTCGCCGATATCGCGGGCGAGGACACGCGCGGCCTCAGTTACGGGCTCTACACCTTTGCCTACTTCCTGGGCGCGGCCGTCGGTCCGATGGCCGGGGGCTGGCTCTACGACGCCGTCGGAGAGGTTGCCCCCTTTTACCTCAACGCGGCGGTCCTGGCTCTGGGTGCCCTGCTGGTAGGAATTGTCCTGAAAGAGACCGGAACGGAGGGCTTGCTATCCCACCGGGCCCCATCGGCGGCGGGTGAAGGAGGGCGCTCCCGATGAGTTCGGACATCCGGAGCGAACTGCTCCGCCTCTCCCGTCTTCCAGCCTGGGGGCGAGTTCAGCACGATGAGTGGGATGCCTGCAGCGATTTCATCTACACCACTGAATCCCTGGACGAACTGCGCCGGGAGGTCCGGCGGGCCGCAGAGGCTTTTGCGCTTCCCCTGCGCCCTTTTGCAGCCTACGCCGTCCGTCGGTGGTACAACTTCCACACCCATCAGGTCGTGCTGGAGATGTTCTGCGCTCACCCGCGCGTTCTGCGGGAGGAGAACCCCCGTCACCCCTGGGTGGATTTCTACATAGACGGCATTCCCTTTGACCTGAAACTGACGGAGTTTCCGCGGGCTTATCCGGATTCTGTAGACCACGCTCGGGCCAGGCCGGAGGCTCTGGCCGACTGGCTCTATCGTCATCAATCGGCTGAGCGCCGATACCACCTGGCGAATCGCATCTTCGTCGTCTTTCACCACGCGCAGGACCCCTCCCGGACCTGGGAGGTCCGGCGGATGTTTGACCGGATCGGGCGGGCCGTGGGGGAGTTCCTGGAGGCGCCACGGCTGTTCCGACTCCACATCCCGGACGGCGGGGGAACCCATCGCTCTCCGCTGGCCGCGGTGATTTTCTGCGTTTACCCGTAGCGCCCCTTCAGTTGTTCTCCAGGGCATCTCTAACTGGACTTCGGACAAACTGAAAAGGCCAGGGAGAGTGCCTTACCCACTACATATGTGGGCTTTATCCATTTGCCGATGCCCATATGTATGGGTGGCCTGTAGGCCGAAATGATGAAGTTTGACAAATTAATCCAGACACATAGTACAATCAGGGGAAAGCGCCGAGATGGAGGTGCACAACCATTCCAAAGCGATTC
>DAOUBO010000201.1:0-23404 GCA_034432695.1 Anaerolineae bacterium
GGCGCAATCTCCAGAACCCTCTTCGGAGGATTGCTTCGGGCGCTTCGCGCCCTCGCAATGACTCCTGCGGGAAAAACTGTCAGGTAGGTAATTTTGCCCCTGTTGCTGGCAAACCAGTTGACTCGCGGTATAATTAGACCTGCGTTTGCGAGATCAACACCGTTTCCTGGGAATCGGATGCCTCGCTTTCAACTTGTCTCCGAGTTTCAGCCCACGGGCGACCAGCCGGAAGCCATCGCCGCGCTGGTGGAGGGGCTCCGTCGCGGCTACAGGCATCAGACCCTGCTGGGAGCGACGGGGACCGGCAAGACCTACGTTGTGGCCAAAGTCATAGAGGCTGTCCAGAAGCCCACCCTGGTCATCTCCCACAACAAAACCCTGGCCGCCCAACTCTATGCCGAGTTTCGCCAGTTCTTCCCGAACAACGCGGTGGAGTATTTCGTCTCTTACTACGACTACTACCAGCCCGAGGCTTACCTCCCCCAGTACGACCTGTACATTGAGAAGGACGCCGACATCAACGAGGAGATAGACCGGCTCCGGCTGGCTGCGACGGCCGCGCTCTTCTCCCGCAGGGACGTCATCATCGTCGCGTCTGTCTCCTGCATCTATCCGATTGGCGACCCGGAGGAATGGGGGCGGGTGACGCTGCGGTTGGCGCGGGGGGAACGGCATCGCCGGGAAACCATCCTCCGTCATCTGGTCAGCATCTACTACGAGCGCAACGACCTGGAACTGGCCCGTGGCCGTTTCCGCGTCCGGGGAGACACGCTGGAAATCATGCCCGCCTACGGCGAGACCGCCTACCGCATCGGCTTCTGGGGCGACGAGGTAGAGCGGATCGCCGAGATCAACCCCCTTACTGGCGAGGTCCTGGCCGTCCTGGATGAGGTCACCATCTTCCCGGCCAAGCACTTCATCACCCCGGAGGAGAAGCGGGCCAAAGCCATTGCCGATATTGAGGCCGAACTGGAGGAGCGGCTGGCGGAACTTCGGGCGCAGGGGAAACTCCTGGAGGCCCAGCGGCTGGAACAACGCACCCGCTACGACATAGAGATGATTCGCGAGGTCGGCTACTGTGCGGGCATTGAGAACTACTCCCGACATCTTCAGCAGCGCCCTCCCGGCTCCCCGCCCTGGACGCTGATAGACTACTTCCCCGCCGACTACCTGCTCATTATAGATGAATCCCATATGACGATCCCCCAGATTCAGGGGATGTACCACGGAGACCGGAGCCGGAAGGAGACCCTGGTGGAGTACGGCTTTCGGCTCCCCTCCGCGCTGGATAATCGTCCCCTGACCTTTGAGGAGTTTGAGGCGCGGGTCAACCAGGTCATCTACACCTCCGCGACGCCCGGCCCCTACGAACTCCAGAAGAGCCAGCAGGTTGTCCAGCAACTGATCCGGCCCACGGGCATTGTGGATCCCGAAATCATCGTTCGGCCCGCCAAAGGCCAGGTGGACGACCTGGTTGGGCGCATCCGGGAGCGGGTGGAGCGGGGGGAGCGGGTGCTGGTCACCACCCTCACCAAGCGCATGGCGGAGGACCTGGCGGACTACCTGCGGGAACTGGGGATCAAAGTCCACTACCTCCACAGCGAGATCCAGACCATAGAGCGGGTGGAGATCCTGCGCGACCTGCGCATGGGCGTCTACGACGTCGTCGTGGGGATCAACCTCCTGCGGGAGGGGCTGGACCTGCCGGAGGTGAGCCTGGTGGCGATTCTGGATGCGGATAAGGAGGGCTTCCTGCGCTCGGATACCGCCCTCATCCAGACCATTGGGCGGGCGGCCCGCCATGTCCACGGCACCGCCGTCCTCTACGCCGACCGCATCACCGACTCCATAAAGCGGGCCATAGAGGAGACGGAGCGCCGTCGGGCCATCCAGATCCGATACAACGAAGAGCACGGTATCGTGCCCACCAGCATCGTCAAAGAAATCCGCGACCTGACCGACCGGGTGCGTGCCCAGACGGCCCGGGAGCCCCAGGTCCCCGTCACCATGATGCCCCGAGACGACCTGGCGCGGCTGATCCGGGAACTGGAAAAGGAAATGCGGAAAGCGGCGGAGGAACTGGAGTTTGAGAAGGCGGCCATACTCCGCGATCGCATCTTTGAGTTGCGGAGGATACTCGTGGAGAAGGAAGAGCACCTGCCGCCGTGGGAGCGGGACCGGCGGCTGGCCACGCCGGACGGGCTGCCGCAGCGCAGCACACGATAAATCTTACGATATGCCGGCACCGGCATTGGGATCAACTTCGGAGGCTGACATCCGATGACCAGACTTCGCCTCACCCGTGATGAACGGGCCCAACTGGTGGCCTTTCTGCAGGACCTGGTGCGCATCCCCAGCCCATCCACTCAGGAGGGGCCGCTGGCCCAGCGGATGGTCCAGGAAATGGAACGGCTGGGCCTCCAGGGTGTGCGCATTGACCGCATCGGCAACGTTGTCGGCTGGGTAGGCAGGGGCGATGGGCCGGTTTTAATGCTCAACGGCCATATGGACACGGTGAACGTCAGCAACCCCGGCGCCTGGAGCCGCGACCCCTTCGGCGGGGCAGTGGAGGGGAAACGGCTCTACGGCCTGGGCGCCTGTGATATGAAGGGGGGGCTGGCTGCGATGGTCTACGGCGCCTACCTCCTGCGGCGGGCCGGGCTTCCTGGCCGGGGGCGCGTGGTCGTCGCGGGCGTCGTGCAGGAGGAGCCGTGCGAGGGGCTGGGCAGCCGCGTCCTTGTGGAGGAAGAAGGCGTCCGACCCGACTGGGTCGTCATCGCGGAGCCGACAGACCTGGATATTGTCCGTGGCCAGCGGGGCCGGATAGAAATTCAGGTGACCATCCACGGCCGGGCTGCCCACGCCTCCCGTCCCGATCTGGGGGAGAATGCCATCTACGCCGCGGCCCGGCTGGTCTTCGGCCTGGAACTCCTCGCCAGCCAACTGGGCGACGACCCCTTCCTGGGGCCGGGAAGCCTGGCAGTCACCGAAATCCAGAGCCAGGCAGCCAGCCGCAACGCCATCCCCGACCGATGTTCCCTGATCATAGACCGGCGGCTGACCCTGGGGGAGACGGAGACAATGGCCCTGGCCGAAGTCCAGCGGGTTCTTACCCGTGAGGGGGTCCGGGCCACCGTAGAGGTTGTGGAGTTTCGGGGGACCAGTTACACCGGCTACCCCTGCAGTGTCCGAAAGGTGTTCCCGCCCTGGGTGATAGAGGAAGACCATCCCCTGGTTGCCGCGCTGGTCCGGGCCGCCCGGAAACAGTTGGGCCGTCGCCCCCGGATGACGTCCTGGCAGTTTTCCACGGAGGGAGCCTACACCGCAGGAGTGGCCGGTATCCCCACAGTGGGCTTCGGCCCGGGCGACCCGGCCCTGGCCCATACCCCCGACGAGCACATCATCGTGGACGACGTCTGCGCCGCGGCGGAGGTCTACGCCCAACTGGCCGCAGAACTGCTGGAGGAGCGATGAGCGGCCCGGACACCCTTCATCCGGACCCGATGACCGCGCTGTTTACCCCGCGAGGGGTGGCCCTCGTTGGCTCCGTTGGCGAGGGGAAACTGGGATACTACCTGCTCCGGCAGATGCTGGACGGTGGGTTTCCGCCTCAACGGCTGGCCGTCGTCAATCCGCGGGGGCAGGGGGCCCTCGGCGTGGCGGGATACCCGTCCCCGGCTGAAACCGGCCTCCCGCTGGACCTGGCCATCATTGTCGCCCCCGCGGCGACCGTCCCTCAGGTCCTGGAGGAATGTGCCGGGGTCGGCATCCGCGTCGGGGTCGTCATTACCGCGGGGTTTTCGGAGGTTGGGAACGTCGCCGGAGAGGAGGCCATTCGGGACGTTGTCCGCCGGACGGGCATCCGGGTTGTCGGCCCCAACTGCGCGGGCATCGTGAACACCCATCACCGCCTCTTCCCCACGCTGGAAACCCGACCGCCCACAGGAAGCGTTTCCCTGGTCGCACAGAGTGGTGCGCTGGGGGGCGTTTTCCTGGCCTGGGCGAAGGAACAGGGTCTGGGCATCGCCAAGTTCGTCAGTTACGGCAACGCAGCCGACCTGAACGAACTGGACTTCCTGCGCTACCTGGCGGAGGACCCCCAGACGGAAGTTGTCGCCCTGTACCTGGAGACAGTTCAGGACGGACGGACCTTTATGGAGGCGTTGGCCGCCTGCTCGGCGCGCAAGCCCGTGGTGGTCATCAAGGCGGGGCGGACCGGTTCGGGTCAGCGGGCGACCCTCTCCCATACCGGCTCCCTGGCCGGTTCCGACCAGGTCTACGATGCGGCGCTCCGGCAATGCGGGGCTATCCGGGTCACGACGGTGGAGGAGATGCTGGACCTCTCTCTGGGGTTCACAACGTTGCCGCCCGTCCGCGGCCGTCGCGTCGTCATCGTGACCAACTCCGGAGGGCCGGGGGTGCTGGCGGCCGACCGGGCCGAAGAGGTGGGACTGGAAGTGGCGGAGCCCTCTCCCGCGCTTCGGGAGCATCTGGCCTCTTTCCTGCCGCCTCCGTGCGCGCTGGGCAACCCCATTGATCTCACGGTGGAGGGGACGGAGGAGGGCTACCGCCGGACCCTGACGGCGGCCCTGACCGAGTACGACGCGGCCATCGCGCTGAACATTGCGCCGGCCTATCTGGACTCGGTGCCACTGGCCCGGGGCATCATGGAGGCCGCGCGGGCCAGCGGCAAGCCCATTGCTCCGGCTTTCCTGCCTGGCCCCATCGTTGCCGACGCTGTCGCCTACCTGCGGGCCCACGGGTTCCCCAATTTCCCCACGGGAGAGCGGGCCGCTGTTGCCCTGGCCCGTCTGGCCCGATACTACGCCTCTCCCCCGCGTCGATCCCCCACGCAGGAGGTCCCCCCGCCCGCAGGCCCCCTGCCCGACTCCCTTCTGGAGCCGGAGGCGATGGCGTGGTTGCGGGAGAACGGCCTGCCCGTGCCGGAGTTTCGCTTCGTCCGCAGCGCGGAGGAAGCCCGAAAGGCGGCGAGCGAAATTGGCTACCCCGTGGTGATGAAAGTCGTCTCCCCCCGGATTCTCCACAAGTCGGAGTGGGGAGGGGTCATCTTGAACATCGCGGACGACGAGGGGGTCGTCGCCGCTTTTGAACATCTCCGGGAGGTTGCGGAGGGGCAGGATTTTCGGGGGGCCGTGGTCTACCCGATGATCCGGGGAGGCCACGAGGTGCTGGTCGGCCTTTCCCGGGATCCGCAATTTGGCCCCGTCCTGGCCTTCGGACTGGGCGGCATCTACACAGAGATCCTTCGGGATGTGGCCCTGCGGGTTGCGCCGGTGGATCGCGAAGAGGCGGAGGCGATGATTCGGGAGATTCGCGGGTATCCCATCCTGGCTGGTGCCCGTGGCCGCCCCGCGGGGGACCTGGAGGCTCTGGCCGACCTTCTGGTGCGGATCTCCCTTCTGCCTTTCCAGTATCCGGAGATCGGGGAGATGGACCTTAACCCGGTTTTCGTCCTGCCGGAAGGCGTGTGGATCGGGGATGTCCGGATCGTCCGCCGGGTTGGCGGTGAAGGAGCGTAGCGCCGGGCTTCTCTCGCGGGGGAATCATGCTCACTGCTGCCTATCCTGTCCGGTTGCCCGTCTTTGAGGGGCCGCTGGACCTGCTGTTGGAGTTGATAGAGCAGCGGCAACTGGACATCACCGTGGTCTCGCTGGCCCAGGTGGCGGACCAGTACCTGGCCGTGATAGAAGAACTGGGCCGCCGGACCCTGGCCGACCTGACCGGCTTCCTGGTTGTGGCGGCAAAACTCCTCCTGCTCAAGAGCCGTGTTCTGCTTCCCGACTATCGGGCGGACGAGGGCGAGGAGGAGGACCAGGAGGCGGCAGAACTCATCCAGCAACTGGAACTCTACCGGCTTTTTCGGCAGGTCGCGCGGGAACTGGGGCGTCTGGAAGAGCGGGGGTGGCGGTCCTACGTGCGGGTGGGCGGGCCGCGGGATGGGCGGTTGCCGCCGGATCCTCGCCAGGTTCTGGAGGGGGTTACCCTGGACGACCTGCTGACGGCGGCTCGGGCGGCATTTCGGGTCTTGCCCCCCGCCTCGCCCGTGGAGGTCCTTGTTGCGCCCATCACCGTGACCGTACAGGGGCAGATGGAGAAGATCCAGGCGTGGCTGCAGCGGGCCCGGGAGGTGCGGTTTCAGGATCTGCTCTCAGAGGCGCGAAACCGGGTGGAGATCATCGTGACCCTGCTGGCGGTGCTGGAACTGCTGAAACAGGGCCTGGTCCGGGTCCGTCAGGAGGGTCTCTTCGGGCCGATCTTCGTGGAGGCCCCGTCCGGAGTTACCGTCCCCTCCATTCCTCCCAGTTCAGCGTGCAGGTGACGAAGCCCAGAGATCGGGTGGCCCAGTCGCCCAACTGGACCACCACCACATCGGAGACGGGGCGGTAGGTTCCGTCGGGGTTGGGATATTTATCGTACAGCCGGACCCGGATTTCCAGTTGTCGGTAGGCGGTGGGATCACAGCATTGTTCCCAGGCCGCGTCGCTTTCGTACATCAGGTTGTACCGGGCGTCTGCGCCCGCGACCCGGTCCATCGCGCCGTTGAATCCCGGACACTCCACAGCGATGTGGTAACCGGGTAGGGGGTTCCCGTCCAGGTCCTGCACCTTCCCGGCGACGCCGGACCAGGGGATGCCGTAGGGGTTCATCCGGTATTCCACCTCGCAGGTAAAGGGGTACGGCGCGCGGGTAACCCGCGGGGTGGGGGTCGGCGTCGGCGGCCAGGTTGGGGTGGGGGAGGGAGTGAGGGTGGGCGTTCGGGTCGGCGTGGGAGGCGGAGGGGGCGAGGGCGTGGCCGAGGGGGTCGGCGTCCAGGTGGGTGGGAGCGCCGGCGTAGGCGTGGAGGATGGGGTGGGGGTCGGCCCCTGGGCGAGCGGGCGGTTCATGGACGGAGGGAAGGGGTTGAAGAAGACCCAGGGGTTCACCAGAATGGTCAGGTATCCAAGGAGCAGGACCCCCGTCAGCCCCAGCATCAGGAGGCTCAACAGGTTGAAGATAGATGCCCTCTTCACCGCACACCTCCTGCGCGTTACTCCACATAGCGCTCAATCGTCGCCTGGCTCCACAGGCTTTCTATCCACCTCTGGACAGCCTGTTCCTGAAGCAACTGGAGGTTTTCCGGGCTGAGCGGGCGGTTCTGTTCCCGCTCCAGCGTCTGGACGATGTGGTAGCCGAAGGCGCTCCGGACGACCGGGCTGATCTGTCCGGCCTGGAGGGAGAAGGCGGCTTCTTCCACCTCCGGTGCCAGCAGGACGCCGCGGGGGAACCACCCCAGGTCGCCGCCCACGTCGCGGGTGCTTTCATCCTGAGAGTAGACCCGGGCCAGTTGGGCGAAGTCGGCGCCGCTCCGGAGTTGGGCTAGAAGGTGCTCGGCCAGTTCGGGAGTGTCCACCAGGATGTGGCGGGCGTGGACCTGTTCGGTTTGCGTCGGAACGGTCGCGCGGATATGTTCCAGAACGCGGGAGCGAATGAGGTCCGCCCGCAGTTGTGCCCGCAGGTCCTGGAGGGTCATCCCGCTGCGCTCCAGCCGTCGGGCGAACTCTTCCTGACTCCCGGCATCCGCCACCAGTTTGGCGATTTCTGCGTCCACCTCCTCTTCGGTCACGGCGATGCCCATGCCTGCGGCGGCCTGCTCCAGGAGCACCTGCTCAATCATCCAATCCAGGATCTGTTTTCGCATTTGCATCAGGCGCTGCTGGGTCTCCGGATTGGAGAGGTCCTCGCCGGAGGCGGTCAGCGCGGCCTGGTACTGGGCGACCTGGCGTTCATAGTCGGCCAGATAGACCGGCTGGCCGTTGACGCGGGCGGCCAGGGGCGGTTCAGGGGTAGGGCTTACCGGTGGGGCGGGGGTTTGCGCCGGGGTGGCCAGGGGAGGTGAGGAGGGGGCGGCAGGCCCGGCGGGTCCGGAGCAGGCGCAGAGAGTTACCATCGCAAGCAGAGCGAATATCCGTACGGGTCGGAAGGTTTTCATCGGAGTTATCCCTGAGCAGATGAGATGGATTTGAGGGTATTATATCCGAAGATAGTTTTTCTGCAACGGCGGTCCGCTTCGTGTAGTCATCAACGCGGCGTGAGGGGCATGTCCGGTAGCCAGCCCCTGCGCTCGCCGAGTTTGCTTCGGATGCGGATGAACGCACCCCACGCAACGTAGCGCCTTCGGGCCGCAGCTTTTGTTTCGTGTAGTCATCAGCGGCTGGAGACCTTATCCTCGCCGGAGCTTTGTTGCGCGGTAGGTCGGATTGCCAATCCGACGTAGGTTTTCAGGCTATACGAAACGCCCCGGTCCCAACCAATGGCATCCTCGGGGGTAGGTCGGATTGTCAATCCGACCTACCGCCAGTCAACCCGGTAGGTTTTCAGGCTATACGAAACGCCCCGGTCCCAACCAACGGCATCCTCGCTGGGTATGGGTAGAGGGAGCACTTTGAGACAAATTCCACAGGTCCCGACCCGGACATCAGCCGATCCCCATCGCCGGGCCATCCGCAACACTGTCCTTTCTACCTTCTTCCTCGGATGGGCGCCCATCCTGGGTAAGTTCGCCTATGCCAGCGGGGTGACCCCCTTCACATTGGCCTCTCTCCGGATGCTGGTCGCTGTCCTGCTTCTCTGGGGGTGGTACCTCTCTCGCTGGCGCGATCGCCTGAGGCCCATTACCTGGCAGGAACTGCTGGGCTGCTTCGCCATTGGCGCGGTGAACGGGGTAGGGTCTCTGCTTTACTACTCCGGCCTCTCGCGCCTGGATGCCTCCCGCGCGTCGTTTCTGAACACTCTCTACGTGCTGTGGGTGGTCATTTTCCTGGCCGCGTCTGGCCAGCCTGTGGGGCGGATGACGCTGGTTCGCCTCGGCATGGCTATTGTGGGGGTCTACATTCTCACCGGGGGTGGGGAGGGAGAGCCGAACTGGCTGGGGACCATGCTGATGGCCGCCTCGGCGGCAACCTACGGCTGGCATCTGGTCATGGGGCAGTGGATTCTTGCCGACATCCCCTCACAGAAGGCAACCCCATACATTCTGACCGCAATGGCCACCACCGTCGGGCTGGCACGCATTATGCAGGGGAAACCGATAGAGCCCATCTCGGAAGGGGGGTGGGGGGCTATCCTGGCCCTGGGCGTGACGACCGTCCTTTCCCGACTGCTGATGTTCGCCGGGCTCCGCCGCCTGGGAGGGATAGAGACCGCGCTGATCAGTCTCCTGGAACTGGTCGTCTCTCTGGTCCTGGCCTTCCTGCTGTTGGGAGAGCGCCTGACCCCCCTTCAGTGGGCCGGCGGAGCCATCCTGGTCTTCAGCGTCCTTCTGGGAGCCTGGGGCCCAACCTGGAAGTGATTTCGCCTCTCGTTCATACCTCTGCCAGCGGGAGCAGGATGTGCACCGTCGTTCCCGGAAGACGCTGCTCATCCCGCCCCTCGCTCTCTATCCAGATCCGCCCCTTATGGGCCTCTATGATCCCGCGGGCCAGGCTGAGCCCCAGCCCCAGCCCTCCACCCTTGAAGGCGGTTTTGCTGGAGTGATGAAGGATGGTGTTTTCCACAACGTAGAAGCGCTCAAAGATCCGCTCCCGCTCTTCGGGGTCAATGCCGATCCCCGTATCCTGAACGGTCAAATGAACCGTGTGGTCCACGATCTGGCCGGAGATCCGAATCTTTCCCCCATCCGGGGTGTATTTGACCGCGTTGCTAACGATATGCCAGAGAGCCTGAAAGAGCCGCTGGGAATCCCCCATCACAAACGGCAGGTTCTCCAGCCCTTCAAACTCAAAAGTCAACTTCCGCTCCGGGCCCAGGCTCTGGATGTTCCGAACGACGTTCCGGACCAGCGAGTTTAACGACACTGGCCCGATGCTCAGTTCCAGTTTGTTGGCCTCAATCAGGAAGACGTTCAGAATATCGTCCACAACCTGAGACAGCCGGCGGGTAGCCTGAATGACCTGCTGGACAAGATAGCGCGGGGAGCCCTCCTCTTCCGGAGAGCCCGGAATGTCGGGCAGAGAGGCCAGGATCTGAGCATATCCGTAGATGGCCGTCAGGGGAGTGCGCAACTCGTGGCCGGCCAGGATGATGAAGTCGGTCTTCATTTTGTCCAGCCGCTGGAGTTCCGCGTTGGCCCTCTCCAGTTCCCGGATCTTCCCCTCCAGCCGCTCCACGAGGCGCCGGCTGTATTCCACCAGATATTCGGCCTTTTCCTGAGGGGACTCTATCCGCTCCCGTAAGCCGCTCAGGAACGCCCGAACCTGTTCCGGGAACCGGTCCACATCAATCGGCTTGGGAATGTATCCGTCACACCCTGCGATCAGCGCCCGCTCCCGGTCTCCTCTCAGGGTAGCGGCCGTCACGGCGATGATCGGCACGTCCTTCAGTTCCTCCAGGGATCTGAGGCGCGTGGTAACCTCGTACCCGTCCAGCCCACTGATGTTGATGTCCATCAGGATCAGCGCCGGGCGGAGTTGGCGGGCCGCTTCTATCGCCGCGATCCCGTCCGTGACCACCCGCACATCAAACCCTTCCGCGCCCAGGATCCGCTGGACCAGCCGGGCGCTGAAAGGATCATCCTCCACGTAGAGAATTCGCGGCCGATCCTCGTTCACAGCGCATCCCTGCCCGTTGTCTCACTGAGTTCCTGCAGGAGTTCCTCGTCGGTGAAGTCCCCTTTCTGCAGGAGAGCCCGAACATGGCCGCTCAGGCGGGCCTGTTCGTCGGGGGTCAACTCCTTGGCCGTGATGACGATAACCGGAATGGACCGAAGGCTCTCGTCCCCCTGAAGGGTCTCCAGCACGCCGAATCCATCCAGCCCCGGCATCATCAGGTCCAGGAAGATCACATCCGGGCGTTCTCGCCGGATGAGTTCCAGGCCCTGAAGGCCATCCTCGGCCTCAAAAATCTGGTAGCGACCACGGGCCTGAAGAATCCGGCGAAGCAACCGTCGCGCCCCGGGGTCGTCCTCCAGAATCGCAACGCGCCGCACGTACTGTCCCAGTGACTCCAGGGAGCCAAGCAGCCCCTCCTCCGGGGCTGGAGCACGCACAGCCTCCACGGTCTGGAACCAGTCCTCCCCCAGGAGATGTTTTTCCACCGGGAAGGTGTGGCCGGAGCAGTTCACGACGACGATCTCATCCCGGCGGACAATGCCTTTGCTGAGCAGTTTGAAAAGCCCCGCAAAGGCCAGAGCGGCCGCCGGTTCCATAGAGAGACCCTCCAGTTTCGCCAGGACGTGGATAGCCCGGAAAGCCTCCTCGTCGCTGGCCATCTCAAAGGCCCCTCCGTGTTGCCGAATGACTCGCGCCAGGAACGTATAGGCCGGGCCGGGGTCACCGGTGGCAACGGTGATGATACGAGTTCGGGGGTTCAACACAGGCTCCGCCTTATCCAGGCCCTTCTCAAAAGAGAGAACCATCGGGGCGCACCCCTCGGCCTGGATGCAGGCCAGTTTGGGCATCCGGTCTATCAGGCCCATCCGGTAGAGTTCCTCAAACCCCTTCCAGACGCCGACCGGCCCCAGCCCGCCACTGACAGCCTGGACGTACCAATCCGGTGCCCGCCATGGAGCAGAGGGAGCAGGCCCCAGATGGGCCGCCAGTTGCTCCGCGATCTCAAAGGCTACCGTCTTCATGCTCTCCCGCGCGGCGATAGAGCGAATGCCCCGATCCAGATACAGACCCCGCCGCTGGGCGAAGTCGGCAGCGATCCGCTTGGTCTGATCGTAGGTCCCGGTCACTTTGATGACCTGAGCCCCGTAGACCGCCACTTCTCGCATCTTCTCTGCCGGGACCAGGCTCGTCAGAAAGGCCCAGATTTTAATTCCAGCCCGGGCAGAGTAGGCTGCGTAGGAGATCGCGACGTTGCCAGTGGAGGCCAGAACGGCTTCGGTCACCCCCAGTTCCTTCATCACAGAGATGGCCAGAGAGGCCTGGCGGTCTTTGAAGGAGCCCGTCGGACCCTGCCGTTCGTCCTTAATATACAGGTGGGGACACCCCAGCATCAGGCTGAGATTTGTCGCGCGCAGGAGGGGGGTCCCCCCCTCGCCCAAACTGATCCGGTTCGCATCGTCGCGCAGGGGCAACAGTTCCCGGTAGCGCCACATGGTGTTGGGACGGCGGGGCAACTCTTCCTGCCAGATCTGCGCCACGCGGCCGTAGTCGTAGAGGACGTCCAGCCAATCCCCACCGCACTTCGGGCACCGCTCCAGTGCCCGGTAGAAGTGCTCCTGATAACCGCACTGGGCACACTGGATGCGGGGATAGCCCGCCGATACTTCGCGATCCACCTCAGTCCTTTCCCTCTTCAAAACTTTCCACCTGATACGTGTACACCCGAAGGCCAGGCCGACGGTAGTCGTCGGGCGGAAGGCCGGCCTTCAGGCAGAGGTGGGCCAGGAACTCACGGGGGTCGGGCAACTTCTCCCAGACCTGGGGGAGAAACGTGGCCCGGTGCCAGCCCCGCTCTATGATCACCCCGTCCACACCCGGCCGCAACCTGATCAGCAGATCCACGGGATCGTCGTACTGGAGGGGTTGGGGCGGAGTCAGGACGGAAATCTCTATGTGTGTCCGGTCCAGTTCCTGGGGGCTCATTGGGGGAAAGCGAGGGTCGTGAAAGGCCGCCGCGACGGCGTTTTCCCGGACGTCCAGCACGAGGGGGCGTCGGGCCTCTATGGAGCCGATGCACCCGCGCAGTTCTCCGCCTATCGTCAGGGTGACGAAGGATGCCCCCGGCCGACGCAGGTCCTCCGAGACGGCGTTCAGGTCCACCTCGGGGGCCTCGCGGCCCGCCAGGACGCTGGCGATGGTCTGGCGGGCCAGGGACAGAAGGTACCGGCGGTCCTCAGAAGAGAGCGGCATACAGGCCTCCTCATCAGTCGGTCAGGAGTCTCCCAAAGATGTCTATCCCCAGTTCTCTGCACCGCTCCTCAACATCCGGCTCGTAGGCCAGGGTAACAATAATGCCGCGCACGTTCTTATCCGGGTAGAGTTTCCGCATCAGTGCCACTTTGTCCGCGAAGTCGTCCACATCCTCTGGTTCCACCACGCTCTTGACTTCAAAGACCAGATACTCATCGTTGTCGGCAAGGATGTCCACTTCTTTCTGCTTGCCTTTCGGGAAGACGTAGCCCTCGGTGTCCACAATTTTCTGGCGCAGGCGGATGCTTTCGGGCCGGATGTCGGGGCGTTTCAGCGCGTACCGCAGAGCGCCCGCGACGACGTCCTCCAGCCTTCGCCCGGTCCGGGTCTGGAGCCGCCCGACCACTAACTCCATCCAGTCTTTCCAGTTCTTCAGGTCTTCCAGTTCCTGGTGCATCTGGGCCTGCCGCTGATTGATCTGCTCAAACCCCTGCCGCATCTCGTGAGTTAGACTTTCAAACCGCTGGTCTATCTGCTCAAACCGCTCGCGGGTCTCGTCGCGAAACTGATGAAATTCCGTCCGCAACTCCCGCAGTTCGTTCATAATGGCCGCTACTTCCTCGCGGCGGGCAAACACATCCAGAAAAGCGCTGTAGACCCGCCACTTCAGTTCCGGATGGCGGTCCAGAAGGTCCGGTATTCGATGTTCCAGGATTTCCAGCAGTTCTTCGTCGGTCAAAACAAGTGGCTCCCGAAGCATAGCACACCTACCCGAAGACGACCGCCGCGTAGCCGACGAAGTCCGTCGCCGGGCCGCGCGGCATGACGAAGTGGCTGTTGGTGTATTCCAGAAGCACGCCCTTCCTGGCCCCCAGGGCACGGGCCGCCGACACGGTCGCCGCGACCGCGCCCCCGCCGCAGGCGTTGTGATGGGTCTCCGCCTCGGGGACGATCTCCTCGGCCCGCATCTCCAGCATCAGCCGGAGGATCCGTTCGTCGTTGGCCCGGGCCCAGGTCAGGGCCCGCTCGCCGGTCCCTGCCGGAGCGAACCCGTAGAACATCGCGCCGTAGTGGGTGAGGTCCGTTGTCCCCACCACGACGACAGATTTTTTCGCCCCCTGCAGCGCGCGCGCCAGCGCTTCCCCGACCTGGACTGCCCGCTCCGTCGGAGAAACCAGGATGGGAAGGATGCGGGCCTGGGGAAAGAGATACTGGATGAACGGCACCTGGACCTCGGCGGAGTGTTCGCCACTGTGGGCCTCCGGGGCATCTGCTATCAGGCCGCTCCCCTCCCGAAGCACAGCCTCTGCCAGTTCCTCGTCCACCGGCACCTCTCCCAGCGGGGTCAGCCAGGCGCCGCTTCCATAGAGGGCGGCCAGGGGAGCCCCCCACCGATGGTCGGCGCTTACCAGCACAACCGTATCCGGGCTTCCCTGAGCCTGGATCGCCGCGAAAACTCTCGCCGCAACAGCGCCCGAATAAACCCACCCCGCATGGGGGACAATACCGGCAACGATAGGTCGTGGCAGGTCCGATGGGATTTCCGCAGGAAGAGACCCCTGAATCATCCGAATACACCCGGCGCGGTCTGCCGGGTAGAACTGTCCGGCAACCACTGGCCTTCGGACACGCATGGCCGCTCCTCCTCCACCGCATCGCTATAACGAATTATACCATCAGAGAGAAGGTTTGCCAATTCCGCGACCCTGGGGTAGATTGTGCGTAGAGCATAGTAGAGAGCCAGGCCGATGAGCGAACAGCGCTGGATTCAACAGGCCCGGGAAGGAGACATGGAAGCCTTCGGAAACCTGATTCACCTCTACCAGGGGCCCGTCTATAATCTGGCCTACCGGATGCTGGGCGAGGCCATGGAGGCGGAGGACGCGGTCCAGGAGACCTTTCTCCGGGCTTTCCAGCACCTTCACCGATACGATCCGTCCCGGCCTTTCCGCACCTGGCTGCTCTCCATCGCGGCCCACTACTGTGTGGATCGCCTCCGTCGGCGGCGCCCGCAGGTCTCGCTGGACGATGGGGCCTTCCACGAAAGCCTTCCATCTCCCTCGGACGCGGTGGCCGCGTGGGAGGAGCGGGAACACCTCCAGCAAATGTTGCTGCGGCTGAGCCCGGAGGACCGGGCCGTGATCACCCTGATGTACTGGTACGGTTGCTCCTGCGAAGAGATCGCCCAGATTCTGGGAACGACGGCCAGCGCGGTGAAATCCCGCCTCTACCGCGCCCGTCTGGCTCTCGCGGCCATGCTGCAGGAGGACGAAACAGGCTATCCACCTGTGGAGGAGCGATGAACTGTGAAGAAGCCCTGACCTGGATAATGCAGGTCCTGGATGGGGAAACCGGACCGGACGGGGAGACTTCCCTGAGCGAACACCTGCAGGCCTGCCCGACATGCCGGAGCCGGTGGGAGTATCTCCGAAAGGTGAACCGGATGCTCCGGGCTGCCCCCGCGGTCTCCCCACCGCCCGGGCTCACAGCGCGGGTCCTGACCCGTATAGAGCAGCACCGTTGCCGCCGGAATGTGCTGGGAGGCCTGGCCCTTGCGCTGGGCACAGCGACGGTGTTCATGCTCTCGCTGCTGCCGCTTCTCGCTGCGCTTCCTGGCATGCCGGTGGCCTTTCGGGCCTGTGTCCGTGCTGGAGAGGTCCTGGCGGGGCGTCTCGTCAGCGGGTTCGGCTCCCTCCTCCATTCCCTCTGGCTGAGCGCCGAAGCCTTTCTATCTCTGGTGCTCCATCTGCTCGTGTGCGGGATGGCTACGACAATTCTCCTGGTTCTGGTCTGGCTCTCGGCAATGTGGAAACTCTACAACCCGGTAAGGAGGACAGGATGAACAAGAACGGGATGCGCCGATGGGTTCCGCTGATTCTGCTGCTTTTCAGTCTGGGGTGCACTGTTACCCTGCCTGCCGTTCCTCTCCCGGAAGTCCCCACGCTGGAGACCGGTCCGATGCAGGAGTACCGGGAGGAGGTCCCTCTGGAGGGCGTCCAGGAGGCCCGGGTGGAAATTACCTGCGGCGTGGGAGAACTGAGCCTGGCAGCGGGTGATCCGGAGACCCTCTTCTCCGGCGTCTTTCGGACCAACGTCGCGGCCTGGGCTCCGGAGGTTACCTGGAAGGAGGGAACGCTGACGGTGAAACAGCCCGAGACGCGCGGCATTCCCCAACCGGGGGCAGAGAACGAATGGGACCTGATGCTGGCTCCCCGCGTCCCCCTGCGGCTGAAACTGACGCTGGGAGCCGCGCGCGGCCACATAGACCTGACCGGTCTGGCCCTTAGAGACCTCTCCCTGGAGACCGGGGCTTCCGATCTGCGCCTCCAGATGACCACGCCCAACTCCGTCGTCGCGGAGCGGTTCCTGCTGCGGGCTGGAGCGGCGAACATAGAGGTCTCCGGGATCGGAAACATCCGCCCCCAGCGGGTGTCGGTGGAGGGTGGGGTAGGGAATCTGACACTGGATTTCACCGGCGCCTGGGCTGAATCGGCCAGCGTGGACATTAAGGCCGGCGTGGGTTCCATCACCCTGCGCTTTCCCCAGAATGTGGGGGTCCGGGTCGCCGTGGAGGGCAACCTGGGCGACATCCGGGCCGACGAGGGATGGCGCCTCTCGGAGAGCGCCTACGTGAACGACGCCTATGAGCAGGCCCCCATCACGCTGGAAGTTACCCTGCTCAGCGGCATCGGCAACGTGCGGCTGGAAACGGCCCGATAGGAGGAGCGATGAGAACCCTGATTCGCCTGCTCGTGTTTGGAGGGGCCGTTCTCGCCCTGCTGCTGACGGCCGGGCCGGCCCTGGCGACCGACGGCCAGCCGCCGGGGCGGGTCGTCTTCGGGGCCGATTTCACCCTCCGGAGCGGTGAGTCTCTGGCCGGTGACCTTGTCGTGTTCGGAGGGGACGCGACCCTGGAGGAGAGCAGTCGGGTAGAGGGCACCCTCGTCGTCTGGGGAGGGGACGCGCGGATCGCCGGCGAGGTGAAAGGAGACGTTGTGGCCTTTGGGGGGAACGTCCACCTCACCCCTACGGCTGTGGTCAACGGCGACCTGATCGTGCTCGGTGGCACGGCCCTGCAGGGGGAAGGGGCCATTGTGCGTGGCCAGCAGATTGTCAACGCGGCGGGGTGGTTCCGGCCGTTTCTCCGGTGGTATGCCTGGCCATTCCGGGTGGACGCCTTCTCTCGCCCTCTCAACCTGATAGCGTCCCTGGCCTGGGAGGGCGCCCGAACCGTGCTGGAATCCCTGCTGGTGGCCGCGCTGGCGGGCATTCTTGCGGTGCTCTGGCCAATGGGCGCGGCGCGGGTTGGACGGGGCGCGCTGGAGGCCCCCCTCGCCTCCCTCGGCCTGGGCCTGCTGACCCTTCTGGCCGCGGGGGCCCTCGGGGTTGTGCTCATCCTGACCCTCTGCCTTTCCCCTATCGGCGTGGCGGTTCTCCTGGCGCTGGTGGTGGCTATGTTCTTCGGTCGGCTTTCCCTGGGCATCCTGCTGGGCGAGCGGCTGGCCGCCGCCCTCACGACCCGAACGGTCGCGCCGTTCTGGACGGCCGCGCTGGGTGGGGGATTGCTGACCCTGTTGCTTCGGCTCCTGGACCTGATCCCCTGCGTCGGCTGGGCGATCAGCCTGCTGGTGGCCTGCGTGGGGCTGGGGGCCGTGGTCCTGACCCGCTTTGGGACGGCCGAGGCAGTCTGAACGCTCTGAACGCGGGGAGCCGCGTGCTGGGAGCATCCCATCGTGCCTCCGTGTCCCCGTGTGAGCATCCCACCGTGCCTCCGTGCATCCGTGTGAGCATCTCACCGTGCCTCCGTGCCTCCGTGTGAGCATCCTATCGTGCCTCCGTGCCCCCGTGGGAGCATCGTCTACGGGAAAATCGCCCGCGCCTCCTTCAGATTTTCCCGTATCTCCTCCGTCACCTCAACCCCTGCCGCGTCCATCGCCAGCAGGACCCCTCCCACCACCGGTGGCACCTCCAGCCGGACTGGCCGGGCTCCGGGCGCGACTGCCCGGACGGTTTCCACCAGCGTCTCCAGGAGGAGCGGGCTCGCCGACCGGAAGAGCCCGCCTGCGAGGACCAGGTCAAATTCCTCCCCTTCCATCCCCAGCCGCCGGACGACGACAGCGGCGCCGCTTCCCAGTTCCCGGCCTGCTCGCTGGACCACCTCGCGGGCCGCGACGTCGCCTGCCTCGGCCTCCTCCATCGTGGCCTGGACAACGTCTGCGACGAGGGGCATCAGGTTGTAGCGCCACCGGCTGACCCCTTCCAGCAGGTCGGCGACATCCCGCGCGCCCACCAGACGGATCAGGCGGTCGGTCAGCGACGTCGCAGGCCCCCGGCCGGTATAGGCCCGCGCCACCGCGTGCAGGGCCGCCTGAGCGACGTCTGGTGCGGCCCCCCAGTCGTCAAAGGGGTATCCCAGGCCGAGGGTTCGCGCCGTTTTCCCCTCCCGGTTACGTCCGGCGATGGTCGTCCCCGTTCCGGCAACGACGACGACTCCCCACGGGTCCCGCGCCCCGGCCCGCAGTGCCACGAAGGTGTCGTTGACCAGGACCTTCGGGCCAGAGAGGCCCAACCGCTCCACGACGGGCTGCAGGCGCTCCTCGTCCGACGGCCAGTCCAGCCCGGCCAGGCCGAAAGCGGAAGCGGCGATCTCATCCGGCCTGGCCCCGGCGGTCGCCAGGGCCTCGCCCACCGCCTGGCGGAGCGCGGCCAGCGTCCCCTCCAGCCCAACCCCTTCCCAGTTCCCCGGCCCGGCCTTTCCCGCGCCGCGCAGATTTCCTTTCCTGTCCGCTATCAGCGCGCGGGTATGGGTTCCCCCCGCGTCCACGCCCAGAAACAACATGGAGCACCTCCTCGCTTGCCATCTCCGCCTGCCGCGTGTATCATGCCCTCACGGCTCACTTCTCACGCTTCACTTCTCACGTCCCACGCCCACGCATCGCTTATGCTTGCCATCATCATCGTTACCTGGAATGTCCGGGACCTGGTCCGGGCCTGTCTGCGGAGCCTTCAGGCCGACCTGGAGCGCTCCGGTCTGGACGCTCCCATCTGGGTCGTGGACAACGGCTCGGCGGACGGGACCCCGGAGATGGTCCGGCGGGAGTTTCCGAGCGTTCGGCTGATCGCTCTGGCGGAGAATGTGGGGTTCGCGGCGGGGAACAACCGGGCCCTGCGCGCCGCGATGGATGCTCCCGGCGTTCCCCGCTACTTCTGGCTGCTCAACCCGGATACGGAAGTTCTCCCCGGAGCGACGGCTGCGCTGGTCCGGGCTCTGGAGGAGCACCCGAGCGTCGGCGTTGTCGGGCCGAAACTCCTCTACCCGGACGGAACGCTCCAGCATTCGGCCTTCCGCTTCCCCGGCCTGGTCCAGCTGGCTTTTGACCTTTTCCCCCTCCCTGCGCGGCTCTACGAGACCTCGCTGAACGGCCGGTACCCGCGCCGCCTCTACGAGGGGGATCGGCCGTTTGTGGTGGACCATCCGCTGGGCGCGGCGATGATGGTCCGGACTGAGACGGTGAAGCAGGTCGGCCTGATGGACGAGGGGTATCGGCTGTACTGCGAAGAGATTGACTGGTGCTGGCGGATGAGACGGGCGGGATGGAAGGCCCTCTGCGTTCCTCAGGCCCAGGTCATCCACCACGCGGGCCGCTCCACGGGGCAGGTCCCGATCCCCTCTTTTGTGAACCTCTGGACGAGCCGGGCCCGGTTCTACGCCCGTTATCCATCCCGTCCCGTCTTCTATCTGGCCCGGCTTCTGGTCCGGGCCGGGATGGGGCGGCGGATGCGGGGTGCCTCGCCCCTGTGGCGCGCCGCCATTGAGGAAATCCTTCGGGCATGGGAGCAGGAAGGATGAGCCTTGCGGCGATTGTCCTGACCTACAACGAGGAAGAGAACATCGCGGCCTGCCTGGAGAGCCTCGCGTGGGCCGATCGGCGCGTCGTCTTTGACTCCTTCAGCACCGACCGGACGGTGGAACTGGCCCGCGCTCTGGGGGCGGAGGTTTTCCAGCACCCCTTTGAGAACTACGCTCAACAGCGAAACGCCGCGCTGGAGCGGGTTGTCGCCGACTGGATTTTCTTCGTGGACGCCGATGAGCGGGTAACGCCGGAACTGGCGGCGGAGGTCCGGGCGGTCCTGGCGGAGGAGCGGCCCGAAGTCGGATGGTGGGTCCCCCGACACAACTATATCTTCGGCCGACTGACGCTGGGCGCGGGCTGGTACCCGGATTACCAGTTCCGTCTCTTCCGGCGGGGCTTTGCCCGCTGGGAGCGGGCCGTCCACGAGGTCGCGGTCGTGGATGGCCCGACCGGCTACCTGAAGCACCCCCTTGTCCACTACAACTACGCCGATCTGGCGGACTTCGTCGCCCGACAGGAGCGATACACGGACTACGATGCTCGCGTTCTCTTCCAGGAGGGGATTCGCCCCCGGCCCTACACCCCGTACACCCAGGCCCTGCGCCACTTCTGGTGGCGGTTTGTGACCCTGCGGGGGATTCGGGACGGGTGGCACGGGCTGCGGCTCTCGGTGCTGATGGCCTACTACGAGATGGTCAAGTACCGGAAGTTGGCCCGGCTTCACAGCGGCGATTTGGCAATGTAGCGCACGCCGTCCAATCCCTGGAAGTGCGCGTCCTGGGTCCACAGCGTGACACGGTTCAGGCGGGCCACGGCCAGGATGAGGCTGTCGGCCATTGGGAGCCGGTGCTGGGGCGAAGCCACCTGCCGTCCCCCTCTTTGCCTACTCCCCCTGCTCCAGGGCCTGCAGGAGCACGCGGACGGCCCCTTCCACGTCGTCTGCGTCCACCATCTCGCTGGGGGTGTGGATGTACCGGCATGGGATGGAAAGACAGCCGGAGGGGACACCGGCGCGGACCAGTTGCATCGCGGCCGCGTCGGTCGTTCCCCGCTCCAGGACCTCCATCTGGTAGGGTATCCCTGCCGTCTCCGCCGCGCGCACCAGCCAATCCCGCACCGCGGGGTGAGCGATCATCCCCGCATCCTGCACTTTGACGGCCGGCCCCCTGCCCAGTTCCACCGCCATCGGTCGGCTTTCCGGCGTGTCCCCCGTCCCGGTCACGTCCACTGCGATGGCCATATCCGGCTCAATCCCGTAGGCTGCCGTTCGGGCGCCGGATAGGGTCGTCTCTTCCTGGACGCTGAAGACGATGTGGACCTCGTGGGGTGTGGCCTTCAGCCGCCGCAGCGTCTCCACCAGAACCGCGCAGCCGATGCGGTCGTCCATCGCCTTGGCGACCAGCCGTCGGCCCTGGGCGGCGAAGGGGCGCTCAAAGACGGCCGCGTCGCCCACCCGGACCGGGCAGTCGGCCCGGCCGGTTGCGCCGACGTCAATGTACAGTTGTTCAAAGGTCGGGAGTTTGTTGGGGTCCTCCCGCTCCTCCACGCCGATGACGCCCAGGACGCCGTTCTCAAAGCGGACGCGCGCGCCCACGCAGGTGAGGGGGGAGACGCCGCCGATGGGCGTAAACCGCAGGAAGCCTTTTTCGTCCACGTAGGTGACCATCACGCCGATCTCGTCCATATGGGCCGCCAGCAGGATGCGGCGTCCGCTCCGACTCCCTCTCCGGACGGCGACCAGGCTGCCCAGCGGGGTGATCCGAACCTCGTCGGCGTAGGGCTCCACCTCGGCACGCAGGACGGCGCGAATGGCGTCTTCAAAACCGGACGGGCCATAGGTTTCGGTTAATTTCCGGATCAGGTCGTACATTGGCCTCTCCTGTTTTGCGGTTTGGACAAATGGGGATTGCCGGTCGGATTGGCAATCTGCTCTGAAGGGTCGGATTGGCAATCTGCTCTGAAGGGTCGGATTGGAATCCGACCTACAGTGCCAGCGTCGCGCGCGTCAGCCGGGAGAGGCTCTCCCGCATCAGCCGGAGGGTGTTTTCCAGGTCCGCCGGGGAGAGCAGGCTGACGGGGTTATGGATGTAGCGGCAGGGCACCGCGACGGTCCCACAGGGGATGCCCTCGCGGGCCAGGTGCATCGCCCCGGAATCGGTCCCGCCGACTCCCGGTTGCTTGAACTGGTAGGGGATTCCCAGCGCCTCCGCCGTCTCCACCAGCAGGCGGACCAGCCCCCGATGGGCGATGAAGGTCCGGTCCATCACCGTAATCGCCGGTCCCTTCCCCAGTTCCGATGTCGGGCTGACGTCCTTCTTCCTGGGCAGGTCGTTGGCGATCGTCCCTTCCAGCGCGAACGCGCAGTCGGGGCGGGCGGCGTAGGCCGCGACACGCGCGCCGCGCAACCCAACCTCTTCCTGGACGGTGAAGACGGCGTGGATATCGTGGGGAAGCCGTTCGCCGCGCACCAGTTCGGCCAGCACCGCGCATCCGGCCCGGTCGTCAAAGGACTTTCCCTTAACCAGTCTCCCTACTTCCTCAAAGCGGGTGGCGAAGACCATCGGAGTGCCGAGAGGGGCCAGCCGCTGGGCCTCTTCTTTTCCCTTCGCCCCGATGTCCACCAGCAACTGGTCTATTTTGACGACCTTTTCGTCCTCTCCCTGCTCCAGCAGGTGGACAGGCTTGAGACCGATGACGCCAGGGATGCGCTCCGGCCCCACCCAGACCTGTGTGCCGGGCAGGACCCGGTCGTCTATACCGCCGATGGCCCGCACCCGCAGGCCACCGGACTCGTCGTGCCCGATGCCCACCAGGCCGACCTCGTCCATATGGGCGGCCAGCAGGACGCGCAGCCGGTTCGGGGCTGTCCCTTCACGGACGACGTGCAGGTTCCCCAGCGCGTCCACCCATATCCGGTCCGCATGCCCCTCCAGGGCCCGGCGCAGGACCTGTCGGACTTCTTTCTCGTAGCCCGAAGGGCCAAAGGCTTCGGAGAGTTCTTTTAGCAGTTCCACTCCTCATCCTCCCAGCGGGGTCGGAATTCGGGCTCCAGCCCGGCGGCGAAGAGGGCCAGCAGTCGCCCGGCCCGTTCCACGTCCTTCAGCGAGACCGTCTCCACCGGCTGGTGCATGTAGCGGAGCGGGATAGAGACCAGGCCGGTGGGAATTCCTTCCCGACTCACCTGGATGGCCCAGGCGTCGGTGCCGCTGCGGCCGGGGATGGGGTCTATGTGGTAGGGAATCTCGTTGGCCTCGGCCGTCTTCTTCAGTCGCTCCACCACCGCCGGATGGAAGTTGGGCCCAAGGCCGAGGGCGACTCCCTCTCCCAACGGAAATGTCTGGTGGTTGGGGACTCCGGCCTGCCGCCCGAAGGTGACGTCCACCGCGACGGCCATCTCCGGGGCGACACCGTAGGCGGCGGTCGTGGCCCCGTACAGCCCCACTTCCTCCTGAACCGTCGCCACAGCGACGACATCCCAGGGGTGAGAGAGGCGGGAGAGGTGCTCCAGGGCCAGCGTCACCACGGCCACGGAGACCCGGTTGTCCAGCGCTTTGCCAGCGAGCAGGCCGTTCTTTAACTCCACGGCCTCCCGCCGGAAGGAGATGGGATCGCCGACCTGAACCAGGCGCTGGACCTCCTCCTCGGGCAATCCCACGTCCACGAACAGTTCCTCCCAGGGCAGGGTCTTATCCC
>DAOUBO010000202.1:0-2363 GCA_034432695.1 Anaerolineae bacterium
TGGCCCGCGAAGACCACCGCATCGCCTAACCCGAGTTCATCGGCCAGTTCCCGGAGCCATTCCGCATAAGCCGGCACCCACGGAGCCCCAACCAGGAAGAGCCGCGCCGAGGGATCCACCCGTCGGTAATACCAGAGCAGTTTGATGAGATCCTCCTGCCGCTTGTTCGGCACCAGCCGCCCCACAAACAGCAGATTGGGCGCTCCATCCCGATATCGGGCCAGCAGTTCCGGGTTCGGCTCTACATCGTACTGGGAAGGATCCAGCACAATAGGCAGACCCCCTGTTCGCGGGAAGCCAAGTTCTTGCAGTTCGCGCTCGTTGAAGGCTGAATCCCCAAGGGCCAGCACCGTCCGCTCCCGCAGGCGTTTTAACTGTTCCCTCCCCCTCTGAACCTGCGCCGTCAGGGCCGGGTCTGCAGACTGGAAGAACGAGGGCGGGGTCACATTATGGTAGATGAGCAGAAACCGCACATTCTGCCTGAGCAGGTCATCCACCAGGTCCGAGCCGATGCTGTGGTGCAGAATCACCAGTTCACCGGAACGGGATGGGCAATACTCCCGATAGGGCCGTATTTGACCGAAAAGAGAGGGATGAATGCTCTCGGCGTAAATCTCTGACCGAAAGCCCTCCTCCCGGAGCCAGCGCTGGACCACAAGGGCGTGATCCGTGATGGCATCCCCAGGGGTTGCCCCAATGATGAACTGATGCAGGCAGCCGGTCATGCCTCTTTCCATCTGCGGATCAGATTTTCAAGGCGGTTCAGAACGGCTTCCCAGGTGAAATTGGCCAGGACGTAGCGCCTTCCATTCTCGCCCATCCGGGCCGCCAGGTCCGGATTCTCCACGAGCCAGTCCAGAGCCATCGCGAACTCCTCGTAGGTTCCGAACCAGAGCCCACCCTTGCTGCGCTGAACGTGACCGCGCGTCACTGCACAGTCCTCGTGAATCAGGACCGGACGCCCGGCCAGCCAGGATTCCATGATGGTCAGCGAGAAACTCTCCCGCAGCGACGGCTGGCAGAGGGCCAGCGCCTGGCGGCAAAGGGCGGCTTTTTCTTCCTCTGAGACAAACCCCAGGTATGAGAAAACCCGATGATTGGGGGGCACTATCGGACCATCTCCAATCACCACCAGGCGGACCCGCTTCCGCTCCTCAAAATATCGCTGGGTATATTCGTATAAAAGCGGGACATTTTTCCCTTCCTCTAACCTCCCCATGTAGAGCAAGAAGGGAGAAGTCATTTCAGAGAGAACCTGGGCCGAAGTTTGGCTGATGGAATTGAACGAGACGCCTGCCCCCAAAACCGCCTGCTTACTGGGGAGGATTCGCAGTCGCCAAGCAGCCAGTTCCCCTTCTTCAGGGGAGTAAAACATCACCCCCCAGACGCTCTCCAGCAACAAGCGGACCGGCTCCAGATAGGCGTAAGGCTCGTCGTGAAGACAGGGGAAGAGGATGGTCCGATCGGGAGCGGACCAAGCGGCATAATGGACCAGCGGCATCGCGTAAGGCAGGGCGATGATGACATCAAAATCATCGGCGTGGCGGGCGATATGGGCATAGAGGGCAAGGCTATGAGGCCCGCTATCCAGCCAGGAATAGGCCTCAGCGGGGGGGAGGAAGCCCTGATGGGCCAGTTTCACTTCCAGCTCTATCCACCGCTCCCGATTCCGCCAGGCTACCGGAAATCGGCGGACCCGCACGCCGTTTTCCCAGCATATACCCTCCGGGTAAACGTTCTCCCAGGTATAATGGCTGCGGGCGCAGGTTGTCCAGACCTCCACCTCCCATCCTCTCTGGACCGCCGCCTCGGCAAATCCCCGGGCCTGGGATTCCGCGCCGCCTAAGACCTGCGAGCCATAGCGCGGGACAACGATGGCGATCCGCATCAGACCTCTCCCCGCAATTTGCGCAGTTCCTCCTGCAGCGCCCGAATCTGACGCTGCTGCTCCTGAATCTGAAGGGCCATCCGGTTGAGCGTGCTCACGAGATGCCGGTTCACGATGAGCTGGCGCTGAGCCAGTTTATTCACGTAGAAAAGCACCAGGTTATGGGCTTCCCGGCGGATCCGATCCCACAAAGGGCCCAGCAAGGGTATTCGTGAGCGAGGGGAGGGGGCGATCAGCATTTCCACGCCTAACTGGTAATAATGCTTATTGGCCTGGCGGAGGTGATAATACAGATCGGCGTCGTAGTCCTCGCCCTCCGGCTCGCCCGGGTAAGCCGCCGCGCCGAAGGTGGGAAAAACCATACGGGGATACCCCAGCTCCTCCCGACGGCGCTGGATCCGCGCCCGGATCTGCTCCATAATCTGGGATGGGTCAATTTCGGGGTCGTGAATTTCTATAAGGTCCGTCATAGTTC
>DAOUBO010000203.1:0-6939 GCA_034432695.1 Anaerolineae bacterium
AATTTCGGCTTGCATCATATTGTAGGCCGAAATGAATTTCGGCTTACATCCATATGGGTGGCCTGTAGGCCGAAATGAATTTTGGCTTACATACCGGTGGTTTATCCAAAGTCCAGTTTCCCGATTCGGGGGAGAAAACGCGCATTCTGGCACTGGGAGGAGGTGCAAAATGGAACGGGTCGTCGGTAGCGATACGGTCAAGCGGGGCCTGGCCCAGATGCTGAAGGGCGGGGTGATTATGGACGTTACCAACGCGGAGCAGGCCCAGATCGCCGAGGAGGCCGGGGCCTGCGCGGTGATGGCGCTGGAGCGCGTCCCGGCGGACATCCGGGCCCAGGGTGGGGTCGCCCGGATGGCGGACCCGGAGAAAATTCTGGAGATCATGCGGGCCGTTTCCATCCCGGTGATGGCAAAGTGTCGGATCGGCCACTTCGTGGAGGCCCAGATCCTGGAAGCGCTGGGCGTGGACTTCATTGACGAGAGCGAGGTCCTGACGCCCGCCGACGAGGAGCACCATATTGATAAGCGCAAGTTCAAGGTCCCCTTCGTCTGCGGCGCGCGGAACCTGGGCGAGGCGCTGCGGCGCATCGGCGAGGGGGCCGCGATGATCCGGACGAAGGGGGAGGCCGGCACGGGCAACGTGGTGGAGGCCGTCCGGCATGCTCGCGCCGTCCTGGGGGAGATCCGCCGACTGACGACGATGGCTGAAGAGGAAATGATGGCCTACGCCAAGGAGATCGGCGCGCCCTACGAACTGGTCGTGGAAACGGCACGCCTGGGCCGATTGCCGGTGGTGAACTTCGCCGCGGGCGGGATCGCCACGCCCGCCGACGCCGCCCTGATGATGCAACTGGGGATGGATGGCGTTTTTGTGGGCAGCGGTATCTTCAAGAGCGGGGACCCGCTGAAGCGCGCCCGCGCGATCGTCCAGGCGGTTACCTACTACAACGACCCCTACATCCTGGCGGAGATCAGCCGCGACCTGGGCGAGCCGATGGTCGGCATCAACATCAGCGTCCTTCGGCCGGAGGAGCGGCTGGCGACGCGCGGGTGGTAAATCGGTGAGGAGGCTTCGGCAATGCGCATCGGAGTCCTTGCCCTGCAGGGCGCGTTTGCGGAACACGAGGCAACGCTGCGACGGCTTGGCGTCCAGACCTGGCAGGTCCGCCTTCCCCAGGACCTGGAGGGACTGGATGGCCTCATCATTCCCGGCGGCGAGTCAACCTCCATCGGCTATCTGGCAGAGCGAAGGGGGCTTCTGGAGCCGCTGCGGGAGTTCGCCCGCTCCGGCTGCCCCGTCTGGGGGACCTGCGCGGGGATGATTCTCCTGGCAAAGGAGATCGTGGACGGGATTCCGGGACAACCGGCGCTGGGGGTGATGGACATCACTGTGCGGCGCAACGCCTTCGGCCGTCAGGTGAACAGTTTTGAGACCGACCTGGAGGTTCCGGCCCTGGGCGAGCCGCCCTTCCCGGCCGTCTTCATCCGGGCCCCGGTTATTGAGCGGGTCGGCCCGGAAGTGGAGGTGCTGGCCCGTCTGGAGGACGGGGCTCCGGTGGCGGTCCGGCAGGGAGCCCTGCTGGCCACGGCCTTCCATCCGGAACTGACGCCCGACACGCGGTTTCACCGTTATTTCCTGGAGATGGCGCGTTAGGATGGTCACAAAGACGCTGGATATTCATCAACTCATCTATCTGCTGGAGGTTCAGCCAGAACTGCGCGCGGAACTGCGGCGGCTGGTGCTAACCGATGAACTCCTTGCGCTCCCTGCTCTCTTTAAAGACCTGGCCGCAAAAGTGGACGCCCTGGCTGAAGCACAGCGGTGGACAGAGGCCACCCTGGCCGAACTGGCCGAGGCGCAGCGGCGAACCGAAGCGCGCGTGGAAGAACTGGCCGAGGCGCAGCGGCGAACGGACGAGGCTATCAAGGCTTTGGCCGAGGCGCAGCGGCGCAGCGAGGAAGAGTTCCGGAAATACCGGGAGGCCTCGGAGGCCCGTTTTGCCCGTATAGAGGCCGCCCTGGCTGAACTGGCCGAGGCGCAGCGGGAGACGGACAGGAAGGTGGACCGGCTCGCTGCGGAGGTGCAAAATCTGGCACGAACAGTCGGCGCCACGATGGAATCCGAAGCCGAGGACTGGGTCTGTTACCTGCTGGAGGAAAAGGGATACGAGATTCTGGACAACCCCGTCCAGATTCGCATGGACGGTGAAGTGGACGTAGCAGTTCCGGCGGCTAAGGACGGCCAGAAGATATGGGCCGTCGTGGAGGCCAAGACCCGTCTGAGCCGTCGGGAAATAGCGGATTGGGCGAACCGGATGCGCTCGGAAGGCTTCCGGCGCCGCCTGGCCCAGTACGGCGTCCCTGGCCCCTATCTGGTCTACGTCTACGGTCTTCGGGTGGATGCCGGGTGCGACCAGGCCGCGCGCCGATTCGGCGTCGGCCTGATTACCGACCGCGGGGAGCGGGTTCCTCCAGGCCCTCTCCTCCCCGCGGCCAAATCTGAATAAAACAAAAATGGTTTGCGGCGGGGGGGGGTTTCCCCCCGCCACAAACCAGAACCCTGAGAAGAGCGAGGTTACTGAGCGGAAGTGGCAGAAGGAAAGGCATATTACAACCATATCACGGACGACCTGGATGCATTGCTGAACGTCCTCCCCGAGGACATTCGGGAAGCGATCCAGCAGATTGGCCGGCGGGACGACCTCCTGGAAGTCATTCTGGACCTGGGGCGGGTGCCCACCGCCCGCTACACCGACGGCGAGATTGTGCTGCGGGAGACGGAGGTCGCCCGCGAGGACATCCAGTATGTGGTGGAGCGGATCGGCGAGTTTGACGCCGATAACCGGGCGGGCATCACCCGGACCCTTCACCGCATCGCGGCTATCCGCAACCGCAAAGGGGACATCGTCGGCCTGACCTGTCGGGTGGGCCGTGCAGTCTACGGAACCATCGCCATCATCCAGGACATCATTGAAAGCGGCAAGAGCATCCTGCTGCTGGGAAAGCCCGGCGTGGGCAAGACGACCATGCTCCGGGAGGCCGCGCGGGTCCTGGCGGAAAAGAAACGGGTGATCATCGTGGACACCTCCAACGAGATCGGCGGCGACGGCGACATTCCCCACCCGGCGGTAGGGCGGGCCCGCCGCATGCAGGTGGAAATGCCATCCCTCCAGCACGAGGTGATGATTGAGGCGGTGGAGAACCATAACCCCGAGGTCATCATTATTGACGAAATCGGCCGGGAATTGGAGGCGATGGCGGCCCGGACCATCGCGGAGCGGGGGGTTCAACTGATCGCAACGGCTCATGGCAACACCCTGGACAACCTGCTGCTGAGCCCCACCCTCTCCGACCTGGTGGGGGGCGTGGAGAGCGTGACACTCTCCGACGAAGAAGCCCGCCGTCGGGGAACCCAGAAAACGATTCTGGAGCGGCGCGCGCCGCCGACTTTTGACGTCCTGATTGAGATCCAGGCCCGCCAGCGGCTGCTCATCCACCACAGCGTGGCGGAAGCGGTGGATGCTTTGCTGCGCGGGCGGCCGCTCCAGGCGGAACTGCGGTACCGGGATGCGAAGGGCGAAATTCACATTGAGAAGGTGACGCCCGTATCTCTGGAGGAGCGGGAGAGTGGCCGTCCTCGCACGGGGCCCCCGACTCCGGCGCCTTCTCCCGCACCACCAAAGCCCCAGGCGTCCAGAATCCACGGGCCTGTGCGGATTTTCCCCTACGGCATAGCCCGGAACCGGCTGGAGCGCGCGGCCCGTCGGATGCAGGTCCCGGTCTTTGTGGTGGACGACCTGGGGCAGGCCGACGCTTTCCTGACGACGAAGGGCTTCTTCCGGAAGCGCCCGCGCCTCATTACCGACGCGGAGCGCCGGGGGATCCCCGTCTACGTCCTGCGGGCCAACACTGTCGCCCAGATGGAGGCCTGTCTGAGCGACATCGCCGCGGAGAACTCCATTGGCGATATCTTCTCCTACGCCCTCCAGGAGGTGGAGGACGCGATCCGGACCATCCGGGAGGGTCTGGCGGAGGAGGTGGAATTAAGCCCGCAGAACGCGTTCATCCGGCGGCGCCAGCATGAGATGGCCCGCCAGGCCGGGCTCCACTCCTACTCCGTGGGCGAGGAGCCCAACCGGCGCGTGCGCATCGCCCGCCGGGAGACATAAACAGCCCGGCAGACGACGCACGGTGCCGAGCCACCGAGGCAGGCTATGCTGATCACCCTGGAGGGCCCGGAGGGAAGCGGCAAGACAACCCAGGCCCGATTGCTGGCAGAGTGGCTGCGCAGGCAAGGCCACGAAGTTGTGCTCGTTCGGGAGCCCGGCGGGACGCCCATCGGTGACCAGGTTCGCGCCGTGCTCCACGACCCGGCGAACACCGGCATGGCTCCGTGGGCGGAAGTCTTTCTCTACGCCGCCTCTCGGGCCCAACTGGTCTCCGAAGTCATCCGGCCCGCGCTGGAGGCCGGGAAGGTCGTCCTCTGCGACCGTTACGCTGATAGCACGCTGGCCTACCAGGGCTACGGGAGAGGGCTGGACCTGGAGGCCCTGCGGGTGGTCATTGCGCTGGCAACAGGAGGGGTGACCCCCGACCTGACCTTCTACCTGGACATCGCGCCGGAGGAAGGCCTGGCGCGTCGCCAGGCCGGGGGTGGGGAATTCAACCGGCTGGACCGAGAGACCATGGAGTTTCATCACCGGGTGCGGGCCGGCTATCTGGAACTGGCCGGCCGGGAGCCCCACCGCTGGATCGTGGTGAACGCGGGGGGCTCTGTGGAGGAGGTCCAGAACACCCTGCGCGCCCTCCTGGTTCAGCGATTCCCCCATCTACACCACAGGTGACGCTCGCCCTGAACAGCCTGCAGATCTCGGGACACAAACAGAGGCCAGTCTCGCGGCGCCGTCGCCCGGAGGCAGGGCCCCCCCCCCGCCTCCAGCCGCCCGACGACCTCCTCAAATTCCGGCCCCAGGTCCTCACCGATTTCGCCGGCCATCTTGCGCATCATCCGGGCCAAGGAGCGCGGGTCTTTTTCGTCAAAATCCGAGAAGGAAAAATCGTCGGCCAGGGATTCCAGGCGGCTCTCCTCCGACCGGACGACCCGGACTCGGGAAATGAGGCGGGTCAATTGGGTGCTGCCGCAGTGCGGGCAACGGGGAACGCCGCTCTGGGCCTCCGAGAAGGTGCGCCAGAATATGGAAACCCGGCGGCGGCACTGCTGACACCGATACTCGTAGACGGGCATCTCCACCTCCTTCTCGGCGAGGTGCAAATATTATAGCGGTGGTCCGCATCTTCTGCAACGCGGGCAGGCAAGATGAACCATACGGAATTCTCTTTTCCTCGGTATCCGTTGCTGGTGGTCATCTCCGGGCCAGCCGGGGCCGGAAAGGATAGCGTCGTTCGGCGAATGAGGGAACGGGGGCTCCCGTTCCACTTCGTCGTCACCGCCACAGACCGTCCCCCCAGGCCCGGCGAGGTCCACGGAGTGGACTACTTCTTCCTTTCCACCGAAGAGTTCCTCCGGCTGGAACAGGAAGGTGAACTCCTGGAACACGCCGTCGTCTACGGGCAACACAAAGGGGTGCCCAAACAGCAGATCCGGGAGGCCTTCGCTTCCGGAAAGGACGTTGTGATGCGGGTGGACGTCCAGGGCGCGGCGACCATCCGCCGTATGGCGCCAGAGGCGGTGTTGATTTTCCTCACCGCGGAGTCGGGCGAGGAACTGGCGCGGCGCCTGGAAGACCGGGGCACGGACCCGCCCGAACAGGTGGCCCAGCGGGTGGGCAAACTGGCGGAGGAGATGGCCTTCCTGGATCTGTTTGACTACGTGGTCGTGAACCGAAAGGGGGAACTGGACCGGGCGGTGGACCAGATCGTCGCCATCATGGAGGCGGAGCACTGCCGGGTCCGACCCCGCCAGGTCCGATTGTGATGACCGAAACAGTGATAGATGCCAGCCCCTGGAGCCGCTGGTGGCAGGGCCTGGCCCTGGTGGGAGTCGGAATCGTCCTCGTTTGCTTCGGAGGATGGCTGCGGTGGAGGTGATCCGTATCCTTTCCGGTTTGCTGGGTGTGGCCTTGCTGATCGCACTGAACGCCTTCTTCGTGGCCGCGGAGTTCGGGTTGGTCAGCGTCCGGCGGACCTGGGTGGAGGAGCGGGCGGCCGCGGGCCAGTCCGCCGCCCTCCTCCTCCGGCAGGCCCTGGACGACCCCGACCGCTTTATCGCGGCGACTCAACTGGGCATCACCGTCGCCAGCCTGGGCCTGGGCTGGATCGGGGAGCCCGCGCTGGCCCATCTTTTCCTCCCCATCTTCCAGTCGCTTCCTGGCCGCTGGGCGGAGACGGCGGCTCACTCCGTCGCCTCGGCCCTCGCCTTCGCCCTGATCACCTTCCTCCATGTCGTTGTTGGCGAACTGATGCCGAAATCGGTCACTCTGCAGAACCCGGAGCGGACCGCGCTCTTTGTGGCCCGGCCGATGCACCTGGCTTCCATGCTCTTTCGCCCCGCCATCTGGGCGCTGAACGGGACCGGGAACGCGCTGCTGCGCCTTCTGGGAATCCGCCCCGCCAGCGGCCACGAGCGGGTCCACTCCGTCGCTGAACTGCGGATGCTCATTGAGGCCAGCCGGGAGGGCGGCGTCCTGCGGGAGGAGGAGGGGGAGATGCTCCAGGCTGTCTTTAACCTGCGGGCGGTTCGGGCCTCCCGCGTGATGGTCCCCCGCACCGAGATGGTCTGCGTTCCCGCGGAGGCCACCGTGGAGGAAGTGGCCGACCTGGCGGAGCAGACGCCCCACTCCCGGTTCCCCGTCTTTGAAGGGGACCTGGACCAGATTGTGGGCATCGTTTACGTCCGGGACCTGATCCCGCTGCTTCGCCGGGGAGAGGCGGACCGGCCGGGCCGCCCGCTGGGGCGGGGGGGCCCCTTTCCGGCCGGGG
>DAOUBO010000204.1:0-3014 GCA_034432695.1 Anaerolineae bacterium
CGGTGATGGCCGGGATGAGCGCATCTCATCCGGTCCTGGCCCATCCGGTAACGGCGGGTGGTGCTATGACGGACTGGATGACCGATGTCCCTCTCCCGCCCGTCAACAATGGCCACGTAATGCGCAATATGGCCTATGAGGGAGAGTTTATCTGGAACGATGCCCAGGGCGACGAGCGCACCGATTTCGCCAACCCCGATACCCGGGTGGATGTTGTGGAGATGCGGGTTACGGGGGACTCTTCTAACCTGTATTTCCTCATCCGTATGCGAGATATTGACCAGGCCACCGGCGATGGCGCGCCGATGCTCCAGATCGCGGTGGATACGAACCAGGTTTCCGGCAGCGGTCAAACCTGGCTGGGCGGTTTCGCCGATACCCAGGTCAACCCCAGCGCTGCCTGGGAGTATCTGATCACCACTCGCTTCGGCAGCGGTAATTCCGATCTGCGCATATGGGATACGAACTGGAATGCTTCCTACATTGGAACGGCGGTCATCTCTGACGTCGCCGAGACTATAGAGGGGGCAATTCCCTGGTCGGCCCTGGGCTTCAGCGCGCCGCCCACCCTGCCGCTGCGGTTCACCGTCGCCACCTTCCGCGCCAACGCCGAGGATAACACCTGGGGCATTGGTGGGTCCGAGACCAGCAATGCTCTGGATGCCGTCACGAATCAATCCGGCAACACCTGGAACGAGGTCCAGGACGGGGTGGTGGATTACTACTTTGATGTTTACTTTGAGCCCGACGGTGATCCTACCAGCCCGCTGCAGGTCAGCGAGGCTTTTGTGAACGCCCAGGGTTCTTCCGAAGAACCGAACGAATATATTGAACTCTATAACCCGGCCCAGTACCTGGCCTACCTGGATGGGCTGATCCTCACCGATGAGGGCCATCAAAGTACCATCAACGAGGCTGCCTATCAGTTCCCGGGTACTCCTCTGACGGGCACGACCTACCCAGTTCTGCCCGGTCAATACATCGTGATTGCTGTGGACGCCCAGGACTTTGACGCAGATACAACCCGTTATTTCCCGGACCATCATTGGGCCGATTGGGAGATGTATCAGGGGCCGGGGGACTACGATAATCCGGCCGTTCCCAATCTGGTCCGTCTGGCAGGGTTCTCCAATTTGGAAATCGTCCTGGCTAATGGCGGCGATCAGGTTATGCTGGCTGACGGAAGCCTGACCTCTGCTCCCGTTCTGAGTTACACGGTTATAGACGGGATCAGTTGGGTTTCTCCGGGTGAACCCACGTGGGCGGACACCGCGATCACAGAGACGCTTCCTAAGTCGGGCTCAATCAGCGACGGATATGGGGTAGAGCGGCTGGCTCCGGGCCGGGATACCAACAACAGCAACAACGACCTGGCGAGTGGGGTGGGTACTCCGGGTTTTGCTCGCGGTCTTATCAACCACTCCATTTACCAGAAGGGGCCTGCTGGAGTTGGCCTTGGCAGCCAGTTCAACTACTTCCTTTACTGGCAGATAGCAGGGCAGAGCGCTCCGTCGGCCGTTATTACGGACGTTTTGCCGGACGGTGTGCAGTTCGTTACCTTCACCTCTTCTTACGCCGGAGTTACGGTGGATACATCAGGCGCTCCAACTCTGACTTTCTCTCTGGGCAATGTCCCGGTCAGCGCCACCGGCAAAATCACCCTCACAGTTCAATTAACCACGAGTGTGCCGCCGGGCGCCATCCTCACCAATACGGCCCTGATAGACTCTGCATCCACCGTGACCGAGGGAATCACGACGGATGACCTTTTTGTGCTCACCACCACTGTCCGGGGGGCTGACCTGGCGGCGGGTAAGTCCGGGCCGCTGGTGGTAATGCCTGGCGAGCGTATCACCTACACCATTGTGGTGACCAACCTCGGGCTGGCGGATACAGCGGATCTGATCATCGCAGACACCTTGCCAAATTACACGACCTATGTCACTGATACCACGGGTGTAGAACCATTCAATCCTGGGCCCGGCATCTATGTCTGGACCTTGCCGGGTATCGCGGGCGGCAGTGTTTACTCCTTCTACCTGGTCTGCGACGTCAGCCTCCTGGTGCCTTACGGTACTCTTCTGACCAATACAGTAGGTGTTACTACGACCACGCCGGAGGAGGACCCAACCAATAACCAGGCCCAGTTCGTCACTACCGTTGGCGGGCCAGACCTGGTGTTGGGTAAAATGGCCCCCGAAACAGCCAAGCCGGGAACTCTCATCTCCTTTACCCTGAAGGTGGCCAATATCGGCCCGATTCCGGCGACCAACGTCTGGTTGACCGACACGCTGCCGGTTCAGACTGAGTACTATACCGATACCCTGGGCGGTCCGTCCGGTCAGAGCGGGCAAAACTATGGCTGGTATCTGGGCACCCTGCTCCCCGGAGACCAGATTGCCTTCACAGTAGCGGTCACCGTCTCAATGGAAGCCTATGCGGGCGACCTGCTGACCAACACGGCGCAGGTGGTCGCGATAGAGGGCGATCAGAACCCGGCCGATAATATCACCTGGACGGTCACCCTGGTTTCGGGGGCCAACCCCTACGTGCAGAAATCCGCTTCCTCGGCCACCCTTTTCGGTGGTGAGGCGGTGGTTTACACCATTACCTATGGCAACCGGGGTACCGTTCCGGCTGAAAATGCTATTTTAACGGATACCCTGCCCGCTGGTTTCACGTACCTGGAAGACGATAGCGGATTGCCGCGCGGAGAAATCGGGAACATCATCTGGTGGACAATCGGCTCGCTGGCAGGGGGAACAGAGGCCACTTTCCGCTTAACAGCTACCGTGGCGACCAATACGCCTATTACGAAAGGCACCCTGGTCACCAATCTGGTTACCATCGGGGCTGAGGGAGCGGGTAACAACCCGATAGATGATATGGATTCTGTGACCGGCACGGTCTACCAGTTAGTGCCCATCGCTGTTGCCCGGGCTGGAGTTGTTAGCGAGACCTTCGCCATAGAGGGGACGGTCATCTACACCCCCGGCACCTACAACGCTCTGGAA
>DAOUBO010000205.1:0-3053 GCA_034432695.1 Anaerolineae bacterium
CTCTTACCAGCCGCAGTTTCCCTCCCACAGTGAGCGAGGAGGAAGGTACCGTATCCGTTGGCATTTCGGGTCTCCAGCGAAACACTGTAAAGAGAAGGTCGCCCGAATAATTTTCCTGGCGATACACAGGTTCCGCTGTACCCACTGGGGGCATAGCAATAGGAGAATTTCCGTCCGATGAAGGAACCAGCAGCCAGGCCTCGCCTCCTTCATGGGCTAACGGCCATCCTTTCTGACAATTGAAGGGGATCAGGCGCATGGACTCCCCGCCCCGCACCCAACTGCGTAGAGCCGCGCCAGGATCCAGGGGCGGACGATCATCCACAACGAGCAGTGGCCACGACGGCAGACACACCGCTCCCCAACGAGGTGAATCAGGATCGGGCGGAACATGGAACACCCAGATGGAATACCCGATCTGGGCAATTGGAGGATGGTAGCGAAACCACGAGAAGACAGAAGGGTTATCCCAGAGGTACTGGCCTGTCAGGTTGGTTACGCTAATAGCATAAATTCCCGGCGCCGGCGTGATCGGGGTAAACTTTTCCTCAGCATCTACCCGCAAATCCAGCGGGCGGAAATGGATATCATAAGCATCGGGAGAGATGCCGCCAAAGTAGCTCAGGTAGACCTCTTCTACTCCGTGGTCTTCCATCCACCTCCGCAGTCCTTTCAAATCCTGTCCCCAGTCTAAGTTAGAATCCGTGAAAAATTGTGCACCTTTTGCAGGCCCACCAGCGATCTCGTTAAAGTAGGCCAGATAATGTGGATATATGCCCAGGTCGTTTATAGCCATCCATAGAGCAACGCAGGCAATTGCCCACGACCGCTTGCGGCGCGTGCCTTGAAGCCCGTAAGTGGAGAGAAGGATCAGAAAGGGAACTGCAGGCAGGATGTGGCGGTAACCTATGTTCAGAGTCAGCCGGGTGTACGAAACCACCATCCAGAAAGGCAGCGAGAAAGCAGCCAGCAAATGCCACTGGTGCCCTCTAACGAGCCGAATCACACCAATCAAAGAGGCGATGAGAATCGGCAGCGGCGTTTTTACGAGCATCAGGAGCGGAAAATAAAGCGTCCATCCATGAAAAGAACGCCGTCCAAGCATATAGGCCGGCCACCCACTGCTCTGGATGGGGCCACTAACCAGGCTCTCTACGACAGAGACACTCCCCCCTAAGAGACGAAAAATGGAATGAAAAGGGGTTTCTTGGAGGGAGAAGCCAGAGAGGCCCCAACGGATCAGAGAGGCTGTGATCAAGATCAGTATCAGTGCAAGTCCCTGATGAATCAGCCACTTCCATAAAGTCCGCCCGTGCCTCTCAGAGGATAAAGTCATCAGTCCCAACATCAGAAGTAAGACAGGAGCAGATGGCTTACTACGTAGAGCGAGTTCCAAACTGATGCCAGTAGCGATCAGCAGGACAATGCTTTCCCGCTTCAATGCCAGGTAATACAGATATAGCGTCAGGGTAAAAAAGAGAGTTGCCAACAGGTCTGTGGTGTACAGACTCCCGTGAGCCAGTATGTTGGGTTCAAAAGCCAACAGCCCTAAAGCCAATAGCCCGCCTGCTCCTTTATTCACTTCTTTACCCCAGCGATACAGAAGCGCTCCGAGCAGAAGTGTCAGTTCTATAATGACTATACGGGCCGGGACCAGCAAGATATCAATGTGAAACTCCAGTCGCCTGAAAAACTCATTACGGTATCTCACATCTGGAGAAGGCGGGGAGTCAAACTCGGGCAATGCCGGAGCGAAAGGGCAAAATAAACCGGCCAGCCAGTAGACGGGACGGCCGGTATTAACGCCATACTCCCACATTAAGCAACCATTGAAGATATGCGCGGGCTCATCAAAGGTAGCGGATTTAGTCATTGTCCCAGTGACCATCTGGACAAACATCACTAGAAATAACAGAAGCCTGCCCCACCGCTCCAAAATGCGGACAGGGCCTCTGTACCCTAACTGTTTGTATACAAAGCGATCTCCACTCATCTGTAGTTTTCGGCGGCTTTGGTGCATAAATCGCATCCTGGGGCAGAAAGGAGCAGCGATCCCTCAGTTTTATTTTTCCCCCCAACTCTCTCAGGTCACTGCATAGCTGTCCGGCATTCCCAGATGGGTCATCCTATTCAATGCCCGGCAGCGAATGCGAGCCAGAGTCCGCTGGGTCTCCAGCAACCGGGCGCTCAGCGAGGCTCCAAAGATCGTTTTCAACCGAAAAACCGCTGTCTTCGCCAGGGAGCGACGATGATACCCCGACTGCCGCTTCCAGGCGCGGCGGCCGTGCTGACGAATATAGCGCAAATTCTCGTCCCGGGGATGAGGGGGCCCTTTTTTGTTGCCGTGCTGCCAGATGAGCGCATCCCGCTGAGGAGGAATGGCTATCCGAACCCCCGGACTGTGCTCCTGAAGGGCCTGATAGACTTCCCGGCGGTCGTAACTCCCGTCGCCCGCTGCACTGGCCAGAGGGCGTTCCACCTCCGCCAGCATCGGCCGGACCGCTTTGGCGTCGTGGACACCGGCTTCGGTCAGTTCCACAGCCTGAATTTCGCCGCTCTCGCTGTCTACAGCCAGGTGAATCTTGCGCCAGGTCCGGCGCTTGGAAAAGCCGTGTTGCCGGACCTTCCATTCGCCCTCTCCATAGACTTTAGACTTTCAACCCGCTGCTATCCAGGACCAGGTGCAGGGGGCTCTGGGCTCGTTTGGGAAGGCGAACCCTCAACGTCTTGCCCCGCCGGGAGAGGGTGGTGTGGTCGGGAACCGGCAAGGGGATCCCCCCTTTCTGAAAAATGGAGCGCACCAGGCCTTCTACCGCCCGATTGGGAAGATGGTACACTTCCCGGAGGGTCAACATGAGCTCAATGGCGACATCGCTATAGACAAATGGAGCGCCCCGACGGCGAGGGCCCTGATAAAACCACTCAGCCAGGGCGTCTTCTGCAATCCAGACGCAGAGAGAGCCTCGCTGGACCAATGCCTGGTCGTATTCCCGCCAGTTTCGCAACCGATATTTGGCCTTTTGGGCCTTCTGCTTTCGTTTTTGCTGTTTTTG
>DAOUBO010000206.1:0-2079 GCA_034432695.1 Anaerolineae bacterium
CGAAGCTCTTCCAGCCTCATACAACACCCGCCCCTTTTGTTCTATCCGTCGGGTCAACGGCGTTGGTGGTGATAACGGCACCAGGTCCACCGGCATCCGCAGTTCCTCTTCCAGCCGGGCCCCCAGTTCGTACAATTTCCATCCACGGACTCCATCACAGGCCAGGTCCAGGTCCCGCGCCTGTTCGGGCGCCTCCAACGCGCTGCCGAACAAAATCAACCGGGTCGCCCCATAGGCCCGGGCAATGGCAATGGCTCGCTCAATATGCGCCGGCTGGATCCCCATCGTCTCACCCCTTCACCAGCGCGGCCACCGACGGGAACTGGCTCAGGTCGGTGTGCGGCAGGAAGAGGGCCGCGTTGAACTCGTCAAAGAAGGTGTTGTCGGCCGAGAGTTCCAGGTAGGTCATCATCCGGCCCACCTCGGTCACCCGGCGGCGCATCTCGCGGGAAGCCAGGGCATAATACGCCCCCCGCACCGAGGTGTTGCCCAGGAAGTGGAAGCGGTCGTAGGGCATGTCCGGGAGCATACCAATCTGAATGGCTTTCTCCACGTTGATGTACTGGCCGAACGCGCCGCCGATAAGCACCCGCTGGACGTCCTGCAGGCTCAGGCCGACGCTCCGGGCCAGGACGGAGAACCCGGCGTAAATGGCCGCCTTGGCCCGCATCAGGTTGTCTATGTCCACCGCCGTGATGACGATATCGCGGCCCGTCGCCGTCTCATCCGCCCAGGCGACGACGTACTCCGGCCCGTGCTCCCCCCGCCGCACCCGCTTCGTGGGCAGGTCCAGGTTGATGTTCCCGCTCTTATCCACCACCCCGTTGACGAACATCTCCGCCAGGAGCGAGATCAGGCCGGAGCCGCAGATGCCCCGGGGCCGCTCGTCGCCGATGACCTTGTAGGCCGCCTCGTACGTCTCCGGGTTGATCCAGACCTCCTCAATCGCCCCCGCGGTCGCGCGCATCCCGTGGACGACGCCCGCGCCCTCAAAGGCCGGACCGGCGGAGCAGGCGCAGGAAATGAGCCAGGAGCAATCCCCCAGCACCATCTCCCCGTTGGTGCCCACGTCTATGAAGAGCGTCAGTTCGTCCGAGTCGCAGAGGCCAGAACTGACCACCCCGGCGGTGATGTCCGCGCCCACGTAGGACGCGATGCCGGGCAGGCAGTCCACCGTCCCCTCCGGGTGGATCCCCAGGCCGACCTCCCGGGCCGGGAAGGTGGGCACGTGGTTGACCACCGGGATGAAGGGCATCAGCCGGATGGACTCCGGCGGGATGCCCGCAAAGAGGTGGATCATCGTGGTGTTCCCGGCGACGGTCGCCTTGTAGATCTCGTCCGGACGGATGTTCTGCTCCGCGGCGACCTGGGCGATCAGCCGGTTCAGCGTGCCCATCACCAGTTCCTGGAGTTCCTGCAGGCCGTTCCCCTTAGAGGCGTAGATGATGCGGGAGATGACGTCCTCCCCGCGGGCGATCTGACCGTTGTAGTCGGCGGCCTGGGCCATCACCCGCCCCTGCAGCAGGTCCACCAGCCAGACGACGTTGCTGGTGGTGCCGATGTCAATCGCCACGGCCCAGAGGCTCTCCAGACGCTCTCCCGGCAGGACGTCTATCAGCCGCGGCGGCCCCTCCGGGCGGTCCCACGCATCCAGTTCCACCACCGCGGTGACCGTCCAATCCCCCTCCCGCAGGGCGCGGGGAAGTTTCCGCAGGACGGGCAGCGATGCCTGCAGGTCCCGGATCCCGTAGCGGCGGGCCATCTCCCGCTGGAGGCGGGACCAGTCGTCGGTCTGGTCGGCCAGGGAGGGGGGCTCCAGGGTGACGGCGAACTTGCGCAGCGGCTGATCGTGGCGGTCGTAGGGGAACGGGAGTTCAATCTTCGCCGCGCGCTTGGTCTCCTTGATGCGGCGCTCAATCCGCTCCTGGGGCGGGACGAAGACGACGACGTCGCTCTCCACCAGGGTCTGGCAGGCCAGCGCGTACCCGGCGGGGATGTCGTCCGGCGTGAGGCGCTGGTGGGAGCGGCGGCGGACGGAGCCGGATTCCCCCACCACCGCGCAGCGGCCGCAGCGCCCCT
>DAOUBO010000207.1:0-3376 GCA_034432695.1 Anaerolineae bacterium
CGGCGGAAGCAGGACATAGGTCCGGTCGTACTGGATGCGCGGCAGCCCCTGCGTGGGCGGCGACGAGGGCAAGCAGGCAGGAAGCGCCAGCGACTGCAGAAGAGAGGCCAGCGTCTCCGGATCCGGGGCCTCCACCGGGATCAGCAAGACCCCCGGATAGTAGCGAGCAAAGAACTCGGCCAGGTCGCCAGGCCAGCCGCCGGGGTTGACCGCGATGACCCGCCGGACGGGGAGGTCGCCGATCCCCGCGTCGTCGGCGCTCCCGCCGACGGTAAACCGACGGGTCTCCCAGGTAGCGGCCACGACGGCCTCGGCCCAGGCCCGATCGGCCTGGGGCGGCAGAAGGACGTAGGTCCGCTCGTAAGGCTCGCGCGGGGACCCCCGCACCGGCTCCAGATAGGGGCGCGCGTTGAGATAGTCGCAGGTCGGTCGCAGGTCCAGCCCCGCGATCCGCATCCCCAGGTGCAAATGCGGCCCCGTCGCCTGCCCGGTCCGCCCCGCCAGGCCGAGGACCTCTCCCGCCCGAACCGTCGCGCCGTCGGGGACCAGGATGTCCCGCAGATGGGCGTAATAGAGCGTGACCTGCCCGACGTTCGGGATATCACTGACTACCTTCAGGTACTTCCCGTAGGCTGTTCCGGGCTGCCCGTAGGAAACCCGTCCCCGCAGACAGGAAAGGACAGGAGAACCCTCCGCGGCCTGGAGGTCTACCCCCTCGTGGCCCCCATGGAGCCAGTACCGACCGGACACCGGATCGTAGGAAGCCTCATAGTAGACCTGCTGGCGGTCGCCGAAAGCCTGGGTATAGGCCCGGACTGTCGTCGGCCAGATCAGGCGCAGCGCGGCCGGATGGGGCATCCGTTTCCGCCCGGCCACCGCGCCGGGAACGGCGGTGGGCGCGCCGTTGGGCGATGCCCAGGCCAGGGAAGCCCAGGCCGGATCGTCGGAGCGGAGGACCTGGGCATAGGCCCCCGCGATCCGGTCGTACTGACTGCACAAAAAGTAGAATTCGGCGTACTGCGCCCCCTTCTCCTGGGCGGGGAGGAAGGGGTGGACATTGGCAAAATGGACGCAGACCGGTTTTGGCCGCACCTCCGGGCGCTCCAGGTACCGGCGCAGGAAGCGGAGCGCGCCGTAGTAACTGCGCATCTCCTCCGCCGTCGTCCAGCAGACCTGGCAGCAGACGAAATCGGCGGCAGGCCGAGCCTCTCCGCCGGGGGCCAGAAAGTCCTCCTCCGAAACGACGGGGGCCAGGCCAGGCAACCCCGGAGGGTCGGGGGCCAGCGCGGGAAACCCCAGCCGCAGCGGAGGCCCGAACCGAGGGCGCAGGCCATCGGCGGCGGCGGTGAACCAGGCGGCAAAGGCGGCGGGGGAGTCCCAGGAGACGCCGTAGCCGCGCTCCCTCAGGTTGGGCTCCCCGTGGATCTCAAAGTCGGTCACTCCAGCGCGCAGGAAGGCTGCCACCGCCGGGGAGACCTCCTCCACGAAGGCATCCGGAGGCGTGGGGGCCGAACCGGCCCGGGATCCGAGAATCCGCACGAGGAAGCGGTGGATCCCCAGGGAGCGATAGGCCGCCACGTCTTCCACCGGGTTGAAGGGCCACTGAAGTTTCACCGCCTCCAGCCTGGCCTCCCGGACCACTTCCAGGTCCGCCGGGGTCGCGGGACCCGCCCCGACCACGATTCCGGCTCTGGCAAAACTCATTCTGACCTCCTGGATCGCTTCGTTGAAAGCCCCCTACGGCTTCTCACCCTCCACAAAGCAAAGAATCCCCTCCGCAATTCCCTGAGCAACCAGGTCCTGCCGGTAGAGGAGGAGGTCCCGGTCGGCCAGAAGGAAACCGATCTCTATGATGGCGCCGGGGGTTTGAGGGTCTATCTCGTAGAAGGTGTGGTACTGGGTCATATCCGGGGTAACGCTCCCCTCGTGAAAGGGAAGGCCCGTCCGGGCGCCATAGCGGCTGACCAGACAGGCCACCAGGTAGTCCTCCACGTGGGGGATCGCGCTCTCCGCCACGCGCGCGACCTTGAAGCCGGTGGCCTCCGGATAGAGGCAGGCGTCCGCGTGAATGGAGACCAGGGCGCGGGCCCGATAGCCCTCCAATCTGGGGTCAAATTCCTGCAACAGGTCCACCGGATATCCCGCCTCCCGCAAGCGTTTCACGACCTTCTCGGCGACCGCCAGATTGACGTCCACCTCCCGCAGCCACCCATCGCAGACCGCGCCGGAATCGTTTCCCCAGTGCCCGGCAAGGATGCCGATGGGCAAAGGGCCAGGGGTCGGCGTCGCCGTCGGCGGGGGAGGCGAGGGCGATGGCGGAGGCGTGGGCCAGATCGGCGGAAGGGTCACCGAGACGGCAGCCGCGCCTGGAAGCACAGGCGAGGCAACCAGCGTTGCTGCTCTTCCCTTCCAGAGCACGTATCCGATCGCAAAGAGGGCGGCGAGAAGGATCAGCCCGACCACCCAGCGGACTGCCCCCTGTGCCGCGCCCTGCCCCCGATGGGAATAGGGGCGCACCGGCGCGCGAGGACTTCGGGGACGGTCGGGGTAGGCCATCGGGCGGGCCATTGGCTTGCGGGGCATCGCCTCCTCCGACGGGAACCGGGGCGTCGGGTTATTCGCCTTCTTCCAGGCAAAAGGCACCGATATGGTGCTTATTGACCAGAATCCCCCCCGCATGGAACACCACATCGGGGCGGACCGAACCCCGGATTCTGCCATCCACCACCACCAGAAAATCGTCCGCCTCTACGGCAAGGACTCGCCTCAGGTCCACTCTTGCCGAGAGACGCAGGTAGCCGCTGACCTCAAAGGTGGGGATCGTGAGGAAAATCTTGTAGAGATAAGCGCCGTAGTAACTGCCGTAGGCCTGCTTTCGCGGGAGGGCGTCCTCCTGGCGGGCAACCAGGGCCAGGGTCAGATTTGCCTTGGCCAGCGTCGCGTAGGGGTAGGAAGCAACGATCTCGCCGGGGCGGTCAATCGGCGAGACATAGACCTCATCCACGATCAGGAAACCCGTCGTTCGGTCGTTGAGGATCTCCGCGAGGGTCTGCTTTCGGGTATCCACATGCCCCGAAATGCGATAACTGTGGGTGAAAAAGTCCACAACGGTACGTGGCGTTGTCAGGACTTCCATAGGCCCCCCTTTCCGACGGGGAGTTTAGCATTGAACAGATATTTTGTCAACTCTGCTGGTGTAATGGGTAGGGCAACTGCGAGCAGTTGCCCTATCCATTATACCAGGGGGCAAGGGGGTGGGATGAGGGTGCGGTCGGATTGCCCGAACGATCTTTCAGTATGTAAGGCTTTATCAGCCCGCCAACATCCATATATGGGGGTGGCTTGTAGGCCGAAATTGAATTTCGGCCTACATCCC
>DAOUBO010000208.1:0-2784 GCA_034432695.1 Anaerolineae bacterium
TCCGATGCGCCATTGGGCCAATTCCCATACGGTCCGTTACCGTTTTGTTTGCAAACATTTTTACGAACACGAGTTGCAGCAATTTTTTGAAACGGAGAGGGCTTCTTTACAGGAGAGCACCTCGCTTGAAGAAGTCCTGGGCCGAATCATCGCAGCTCGCCGGATTCTGTTTTCCCTACCCGAAGTCGTGATGCGTCGTAGGCGTGACCTTGGAGAGGAATTGTCCTCGGCGTTTGTCCGCCAGATACAGGTTGGGTTGGGAACAGTGTTGCAGGAAGCGCTGGCCCAGCTGGATCGGTTAGAGCCGGTTGCCTTCCAGCCTTTACAAAACCTGACAACGTCTTTACAGGACTTGATAGCATCTTTGCAAAGTTTGCAATCTATTCAGCAACAAGAATATTCCCTGTTGCAGCGGATTTATTTCCGCTCACCTCTGGATCAAAGTCCCGAGCCCTGGATCAGGCGGCTGTTCAGACTTTTTGTGCTGCGGCCATTCAGTTTTCTGATGGGACGCGATTACCTGCTGCTGGCTGAGTTAAATACACTGCACACAGCACGCATGGATCGGATGGGGCAGGTGATGAACCAGATGGGGCAAGCGATGAACCAGATAGGGCAGGCGATAAACCAGATGGGGCAACGGATCAAACTCCTGGAGACGCTGATAAGGTATGAAGGACCATAATTTGAGTTTTTCTCTCGTTGTTAGCACCCTGGATCGGGCCGATTCCCTGGCAGTTCTTCTCCAGACTCTGGAATCCCAAACCTACCCGAATTTTGAGGTTATCGTGGTAGTTGGGCCGGTCCGCGACCACACATTAGAGGTGCTGGCCCGGTATGAGGGCCGTGTGCGAGTTCTTCATTGCCCCCAGGCGAATCTGGCACAGTCTCGCAATATAGGATTGCTGGCTGCCAGAGGAGATATAGTTGCCTTCATTGACGATGATGCGGTTCCCTGCAGAAGGTGGTTGGAGTTACTGGCAAATGTTTTTGAAAATCCATTGATAGACGGAACTGGAGGAGTGGTATACCTGGCTCACCCTTCTCAACCTGTTATCCAGTTTCGCCTTGGGATTATGTCTTCAATAGGTGAGCAAAAAGATGTGCTTTCATCCTGGCTGGAGTATCTTGCGTTCCATCCAAGTATGGTGGAAACCTGGCGGTTTGCCCGTACAATGGGATGTAATATGGCCTTCCGTCGCAAAGCGCTTTTGGAGGTTGGGGGATTTGATGAGTTTTATAAGTACGTTGCCGAAGAAGCCGATCTGGTTTTTCGTCTGGTAAGCGCTGGCAAGCTGATTTTACCCCTCAAAGAGGCTTCTGTATATCATTTTCCGGCCTCCAGCCGTTATCGGCGATCTTTCACAAACATCGGGAAATGGTGGATTCAAACCCGTTCTATGGTTTATTTTGCCGTCAAAAATGGTCTTCAGGCCGGAGATTCTCTCGGCCGCATTGTTCGGCGATGTTTTCATTTGATGCATGGACATTTGCTATGGTATACAGAATTGCTTAAAAAGCAGGAATGGGGATTGTATCAGTACATCCGGGGCTGCGTAGGAGAAGTGGGGGCTTTTCTTAGTGGTGTACTGAACGGATTCATGATGCCCCGTAGGCTGCTCTCTTCTCCAGCATTGTCTGCAGTGCAACCTGCCGAACCAATTTTGCGTTTCCAGAACGAGAACTCGGCGTTTCAGTCATTTCCTGATCCGCTAACAGGGCATCAGCCGCGGGTCCAACTGACTGCCCCGCCTTTGAGTATTTGCTTGCTCAGCGGGTATTATCCTCCAAAACATAGTGGCGGGATCGGCCGTTACACTCAGATGCTTGCCAGAGGTCTCTATGAACTGGGTCATCGGGTTCATGTGGTGACTCGCGGGGACAGAGAACAGGTGTTTGTGCAAGATGGCGTGTTGGTTCACGCTGTTCCCTATCAATTAAACCGATATGACCAATACAGGCACTTCCATAACGCTTATCATATTTTGAATTACTCTCACGCCGTCTATGATCACATCAGGCGCCTTGTGCTAAACGAGGGGATAGAAATAGTCTGTTCCCCCCTCTGGCAAGTAGAAGGGCTGGTAACCACGATCAGCGGCCTCTTACCGGTAGTTGTGTGGCTTCAGACAACTCTCCAGCAGATAGCAGAACTGCAGGGCACGCGGAGCCGGGAAGTCCTTTTTGAGGATATGTTGGAACAAATCTTGATAGAGCGGGCCGCGTTTCTTGTGCCGATCTCCACGGCAATTTATGAAGCCACAAAAAGAAAGATTCAAAGGGACAGGCTGCCTCCCTCCAAAGTTATACAGCCTGGCATTGTTCCTGTGCCGGAGAGTGAAGTCCGGCCTTTTGGCCCAAATCGGCGAAATGGGCCTTATACTGTCCTATTTGTTGGGCGACTGGAAAAGCGCAAGGGAATTCTGGATCTGTTTCAGGCCATTCCTCTGATCGTGGATCGGCTGCCGAACGTCAGGTTCGTCGTAACAGGTGCGGATAACAGCCTTCATGACGGTTTTCAGGGGAAGGCGGGGATGACTTACCCTGCCTACTTTGCCCGAAACTTCTCTAAATATACCCCCTACGTAGAGTTTCTGGGCGAGGTTACCGACGAGCACCTCCAACGTTTGTATCAATCTTGTGATGTATTCGTAGCTCCCTCGCTTTATGAATCTTTCGGGCTTGTTTATCTGGAGGCAATGAACTATGCGAAGCCGGTGGTGGGATGCTGGACAGGCGGGGTGCCCGAGGTGGTGGAGAATGGAGTGACAGGTTTGCTGGTTG
>DAOUBO010000209.1:0-3024 GCA_034432695.1 Anaerolineae bacterium
GGCTACTGGTGGAGATGGGGGGAAGAGATGCAGACGGTCTCGTTGAAACTGGAGGTCCCTTCTGAATTGCTGGCGCTTCTGCGCAAATCCCGCCGGGAGATGGAGCGGGAGGCTCAGATCTGGTTCGCGCTGGAACTGTTTCGCCAGCGCAGAGTTTCGGCCGGAAAGGCGGCAGAGTTGGCTGGGTTGAGTCTCTCGGAGTTTATGGACGTTTCCCGGCAGCACGGAATAGAGTGGGCATCGTACACGGACGAGGAACTGGAAGCAGAGATTCAGGAAGCCAGGTCAATTGGCTGATCTCACCGTCTTGCCTTCCACCGAAGGGGGCGTTTATCATGATACCGCTCAACACCTTCTTCTGGATGGTCGTCCTGATGTTTGGGCTCATCGGCGCGCTGCGGGGATGGGTGCGGGAATTGCTGGTTACCCTGGCGATCATCGCCGCCTACTTCCTGCGCTGGCTGGCCCTGAACGTCATCCCGTTTGTGAAGGAGTACCTGAACGGGCGCTCGGCGCTGGACCAGTTCTACATCTTCGGCGCGCTCTTTGTCATCATGGCCCTCTTCGGCTACGCCGGACCGGTGGTGTCGCCCTACCTGGCGGGGAAGGCCCGGCGGGAGAAGGTTCAGGACCTGCTGCTGGGGTTTATTATCGGTGCAGCCAATGGGTATCTGCTGGCGGGCACGATCTGGGGGTTCCTGCACGCGGCCAACTACGGTCTGCCGCCCATACCGCCCGATGCTCCGCCGGAGGTCGTGCAGCAGATGAAGGGGCTCTGGGGCATCCGGTTCCCGGATTCCGACGTGGTGAAATTCGCCGAGACGTTCCTGCCTCAGGTTTGGATGAGCGACACCCTGATGCTCATCCTGACCGGCGCGACGTTGATTATTGTGCTGGTGGTGCTCTTGTAGGAAGATGAGCGATGGATGAGATCCTGCGAATCCGAAGGGGGGCGCTGGGCCCTGTTCGGGAGTTCCCGCCCAGGGGGATACGGTTGTATCCGTTCACCCTGTTTGTCGGTAAACAGGGGACCGGAAAATCTCTGGTCTCCCAGATCGCCTACTTTTTCCGCAACCTGCCGTTTCTGGTGTGGTTCTACCGGGCGCGTCTGGGGCCGGAGGCCGGTCCGGAGGCCATTGTGCGCAACGCGCTGGACGAACTGCGCAGCGCGGAACGGGCTTTCGCCGTTTTCGCCGAGCCCTTCGTCTCCATAATCTGGCACAACGGCCAGAGGGAACTGGGGTTCAGGATGGACCGGCCGAACCGTCGGATCATCCCGTATCAATCGCTCCGGGAGGAAATGGAGGCTCTGGTGCAGGAGGAGGCGGGGACTCCGCTGGGAAACGCGCTGTATCTCCCTGCGGAGCGGGTGCTGTACTCCCACGCGCGGGGGCCGGACCCGTGGCGGATTCTCGCCGTGCCGTCCACTTTGAGCCGGTTCGCCACCGTCCTGGAAGAGGTCGGGGCGACGTTCAAGAGGTGGCCCAACGGTGAGCCCGACACGGAGGAAGGGAGGTGGGTGCGGGCGGTCGGAAAGGTGGCTCTGGCGGGTGAGGCCTACCGCGTCGGAGACTACTGGAAGTGGGAGTACGGTGGGAAAGACCGCCTGGAGATAGATATGGCCTCTTCCGGCCAGAAGGCCAACTGGCCCATTGTCCTGCTGGCGGAGGCCCTCTTCACCTGGCGGCGGGACCGCCGGGTCCCACCGAATTTCGCCCTGCACGTGGAGGAGCCGGAAATCCACCTGCACCCGGACGCGCAGGTCGCGATGGTCAAAATTCTGGCCTATCTGGTCAACCACGGCTTCCGGGTTCTGGTGACGACGCACTCCCTGATCGTTCTGTACGCGCTGAACAACCTGCTGGCGGCGTCGGGCCTGCCGGAAAAGGCGACGGAGCCGGGGATCCCTGAGCCGGAGGTGCGCGTCAAACCGGGGACGGCGGGGGCCTATCTCTTTCGGGAAGACGGGGCCGTCGTTCCTCTAACAGATGAGGAGACCGGGCTTCTCTCCGAGGCGGAACTGGCCGAAACCGGTGAGCAGTTGATGGTGGAGGCCAACCGGATAGATTACCTGAGGGCGTACGGGGCGTGAGGGATGTGCCGGCTGGCCGACTACTGTATCTACGATTCTGCCGAAAAATCAACCTGTGCCCTCTCTGCCGAGGGCTCCAGCGGCGAACTCCACATCACTGTGCAGAAAGATGAGCGACTGCTGGTGTATGACCTGGAGGGGTATCTGGGCAAAGGTCAGATCAAGCGGCCGGACTACCTGCTGATCGGCCGGGTCGGGGATGGGCCCTGGGTCGTTGTGCTGGTGGACCTCAAGAGCGGGACGGGATGGGGAAAGGCGCTGGAGCAGTTCCGCGGGGTCCTGCCCGCTCTGGGAAAGGGTGGGGAGGACGGCGGGGAGCGGCATCATCGGGAGTGCGCCGACCGGCTCCCTCTGGGCAGAGGCCACCCGGTTATCGCCGTGGTGGTCGGTCAGGTGGGCAGGGAGTACCGGAAGTCCTTCCAGCCGGGAGGCCTCGGCGACCGAAGGAGAAAACAGACCAGCGGCGTCTCCTGGGGAGGCAAGCCGGGGCGGGTTGTCCCACCGATGTCGGGCAGGCCGTTTCACTCACTCCGCGACTTCTGGGTTCAGTTGGGCGTTCTTCGCTCCGGAGGGGCAAAGCGGTGATGGCTGATTTGCGAACGGCCCGTCATATCCACTTCATCGGCATCGGCGGGGCGGGGCTCTCGGCCATTGCCCGGGTGCTGATGGCGCGCGGGGCCGTGGTCTCCGGCTCGGACCTGGCTCTCTCTGGCGCGGCGGAGGCGCTGGCGCGGGACGGCGCGCGGGTCTCCGTGGGCCACCAGGCCGAGAACGTCGCCGGCGCGGACGTGGTGATCGCCTCGTCGGCGGGGCGGGAGGACAACGTGGAGGTCCAGGCGGCAAGGGCGGCGGGCATCCCGGGTCTCCGCCGCGCGCAGGTGCTGGGGCAACTGATGGAGGGACACGTCGGCATCGCCGTCGCGGGCACCCAC
>DAOUBO010000210.1:0-6118 GCA_034432695.1 Anaerolineae bacterium
GGGCGCGCCGTTCCAGCCCGGGCACCCCCGCAGGCCCCAGCCCCAGCCGCGACCCCAGCCGCGCCCGAAGCCACGGCCCATCGGGAAGTACCCCTTCTCCAGCCCCTCCAGCAGCCAGTCCGCCTGCTCCTGGCTCATCCGGCCATCCTTCACCGCCTGCTGGATGGCCTCCTTCATCGCCTGGATCCGGGCGGCCTGGATGGCCTCCTGAACCTTCTCCAGGTCCACGCCCTGAGCCTCGGCGATCTCCGCCAGCGTCTTGCCGGAGCGCAACTGGGAGAAGAGTTCCTCCGGCGTCAGGCCCGGGGCCTCGTCGGCGGCGTCAAACTCCGCCCAGGAACGGCCAGGCCCCCAGCCCAGGAACCGGCCGAACCCCCAGCCCCTGGGAGGTTGCTGGGAAGCCCCCGGAGTGGGCGTTGTGGGGGGTGTGGTCTGGGCAAGGACAGGCGCAGCCGCCATCACTCCCAGCAGCCCCAGCAGAAGGCCCACACCAATCAGGATTTTCACTCGCTTGCTCATCTCTACCTCCTCATCTCCTGACTTTCCGGCTCAACCGGCTTCCGCCGATTGGCAGCCAGAAGTATAGCGAGGAGGTGTGAAAAAATGATGAAGAGTCCGTAGAAGTTTGATGAAGATGAGCCAACTGCCCGCCTCATCCCTAAAGAGCAGGGCAGCCGCGAGCCACGGCCCCTGCGGTCCTGGCTAAGGGGAAACGGCCTGCCACACCCGCTTATATTACACCAGCAGGGCGACTGTGAGCAGTCGCCCTGCTATACCATGGGAAGACTTTCACCCTACCCCTCCTTGCCGACCTGGGGGACAATTGTGACCCGTCGCCGGCTCCCCTCGCCGACGCTCCGGGTGGTCACGTCGGGGCGATCCCGGAGGGCCAGGTGGATAATACGTCGCTCGTAGGGTGGCATCGGCTCCAGATAGACCGTCCGCCCACTCTTCACCGCACGGGCGGCCATCTGCTCCGCCAGCCGCTCCAGGCTCCGCTTCCGCCGCTCCCGATAGTCCTGCACATCCACCAGCAGGTTGACCCTCCGCCCGGCCCGCCGGTTGACGATGAGCCGGACGATGTGCTGCAGCGCGGCCAGCGTCTCCCCCTTCGGGCCGATCAGCACATCGGCCCCCGACGTCCGAACGTTCAGAACCAGGGAAGCCTCCTGGTCGGGCCCCCCTTCCAGGTGCCGGACCGCGATGTCGGCCGAGAAGCCCATCCGGCTTATCAGGTCGGCCAGAACGGAGCGGGCCAACTCCGCGTCGGTCGCCTCCGGGGCCGGCGCGGGCTCAGAAACGGGCGCAGACGACGTCTCCGGAACAGCCCGAGGGATGATCCGCACCCGGGCCATCCGCGCACCGATGCCCAGAATCCCCCGGCTTCCCTCATCCAGGACCTCTATCTCCACCGCCTCGCGAGGCAGGCGCAGGGCGGTCAACCCTGCCTGAACAGCCGCTTCTACCGTTTCACCGTAAAAAATCCGTCCCTCAGTACTCATCTTGAAAACCCCTTTTGAACCGCAGAGCACACGGCAGGCGCACCCTCATATGTGCTCTGGGGCAGATTGCCGACCCGCTGGTTTACCTGCGTTTCCCCTGCTTCCGGGCGGCTCGCTCCGGCCGTGCAGGCTCGCCGGACGAGGCCTTGCGGGCCCCGGCCCTGGGCTCCGGCTCGGACTTCGCCGCTGGAGCCGAAGCAGGCCGCGGCGTCAGGAAATACTGGAGAATGGTCACCAGGTTGGAGATGATGAAGTAGATGGAAAGCCCCGACGCATAGGAGAGGGAGATGAACCCGAACATCAGAGGCATCATAATGAGCATCTGCTGGTTCATCGCAGCCGTCTGACGGTCGGCCGCGGGCGGAGTGAGGATCTTCTGGGAAAGCCACGAGGTGACCACCACCAGCACCGGGAGCACCAGATAGGGATCAGGCTGACCCAGGTCCATCCACAGGAACCGATTCTGCAGAGGGATGAGCACGTTCAGACCGGGGATAAAGGAGTAGATGTTCTGGGAAAGGCGCACCAGTTCCATCGGGGTCGCGGCCAGGGTGCGCATAATCGCCTGCCAGAGGCCGATGAGAATGGGGAACTGGATCAGGAGCGGCAGACAGCCGCCAAAGGGGTTGATACCGGCTTCCCGGTAGAGGTTCATCTGCTCCCGGGCCAGCGCTTCCCGATCGTTCGCATATCGCTTCTGGAGTTCCATCAACCGGGGCTGCAGTTCCTGCATCCGCAGGGCCGCCTTCTGCTGCCGCAACGTCAGCGGAAGGATGGCCAGCCGCACCACCAGCGTCAGAGCCGCAATGGCCAGGACCGTCTGATGACCCAGCACCTGATAGAAAAGGAGCAACAGATTGACCATCGGATTGAGAATCAGAAAATCCCACACCGATTCACACCCCTTTTCCGGAAGATTCGGGCCCTGAAAACGCCCACCCCGGGGGCGCACCGGCGGAACAGGGGCCCGCAAAACCGCTTCCGAAGATTGTAACATATCCTGGGAAGACTGTCAAACGCCCCTCCGCTGCCCTCCCGGTTGACATTTTCCCCGTCGGGTTTATAATAGCCCCAAATCAGCCGACCCTTCCGATCCCGAGGAACGGCCATGCTCCCCAATCTCCAGACATACCACCGCCCTGCGACACTGGAAGAAGCGATCCGGCTGATCCGGCCTCCGGAAACCGTGCCTATTGGTGGAGGGACGTCCCTCATCCCCAGTCGGGACCCCGCTGTAGAAGCGGTGGTAGACCTCAGCGCCCTGGGGCTGACATACGTTCGGGAAGAAGAGGACGGCCTTCATCTGGGCGCGACGACGACGCTGCAACACCTGATGGAATCCCCCGCGCTCCAACAGCGGACGCAGGGGTTGATCGCCGAGGTGGCGCGGTTGACGGCCTCCCGCAACCTGCGGGGCCAGGCGACGATCGGGGGAAGAGTCGCCGCGGGCGGGTTTGAAGACCCGATGCTGACGCTCCTGCTCGCGCTGGACGCCACCGTCACCCTCTACGCTCCGGAGCCCGTTCAGATGCCGCTGGACCAGTTCCTGCAGGGCCGATCGGGCCTCCTGCGGCGCGGCGGGCTGATCACCGAACTGGTGGTGCCCGGCCCAAAGGAAGGTCTGGCCATGGGGATGGCGTTCGTCAGCCGAACCCCGCGCGACCGACCGATCGTCTGTGCGATCGTCCAGAGCGCATGGGCAGAGGGCCGGTGCATCGGGACACAGGTCGCCCTGGGCGGCGTGGCCACGCGGCCGATCCGGGCCCAGGCCGCCGAAGAGACCCTCCAGGGCCAGGAATGGAGCCCGGAGGTGCTGGATCGGGCCGCCAGGCTCGCGGCGGAGCCCCTGAACCCTCCAGGCGACTTCCGGGGAAGCAGCGAGTATCGGCGGGCTATGGCCCAGGTGCTGGTCCACCGGGCCCTGCGAGAAATCGCCGAAAAGAGGAAAGCATGAAAAAGCCAGTCGCCGTTGTAACCGACTCTGCCGCTAACCTCTCCCGGCAGGTGGCCGAGGAGTGGGACGTGGAAGTGATCCCCCTGCAGATTCAGATGGACGGGGAATCCCTCCAGGACGGGGTGGACATCCAGCCGCTGGAGTTCTTCCACAAAATCGCGGAGCGAACCTACCGGCTCCAGACCTCTCAGCCTCCCCTGGGAAAGTTCCTGAACGTCTATCGGCGATTGCAGGAGAAGGCAGAGGCCATCGTCTCCATCCATGTCACCAGCCGCTACAGCGGGACATTCCAGACCGCCCGGGCCGCTGCCGCGGAACTGGCCCCGTTCCCCATAGAGGTCGTGGACTCCGGGACCATCGCGATGGCCCAGGGGTTCGTGGCCCTGGCGGTCGCGCGCGCGGCCGCCGCTGGACAATCCCTGGCGGAGGTCGCCCAGAAGGCCCGGGAGGCCGTCTCCAAAGTGGACCTCCTGGCCGTGCTGGAGACGCTGGAATACGTCGTCCAGGGAGGTCGGCTGGCCTGGGCCGCGCGTATGCTGGGCAACCTCCTGCATGTGAAGCCCATGGTGCGGGTCCGGGGGAACGAAGTGAGCATCATCGGCCAGGCGAGGACCCGGGCCCAGGCCCTGCGGAAATTGCTGGAAACCCTCGCGGAGGAGGTCGGTGAAGCGAAGGTCCGCATCGCGATTTTGCACACCGGCATGGTGGAGGAAGCGATGCGGCTGAAAGAGGAAATCGCGGCCCGTTTCCAGTGCGTGGAAATCCTGATAGAGCCTGTCACCCCCGTGCTGGGCGTCCATGCAGGCCCGGGCGCACTGGGCATCGCGTGCTACGTGGAGGGTTGACCTCCCCCCTCCATCCATCCCCATCCCACCCCCGGAACGGCCGTGCCGCAGGAAGGGCAACGCCCCTCCTGTAGCCGGTTCTCCAGCAGCCGCAGGCCGTACCGGCGTACCACGACCATCCCGCAGGTCGGACACCCGGTGTTCTCCCCCGGATGGCCCGGGATGTTCCCGATGTAGACGTAGCGGAGACCCAGCGCCAGCGCCTGGTCCCGGGCTTCTTCCAGCGTGCGGACCGGCGTCGGCGGGGCTGCAAACCGGTACGCCGGATAGTAGCGGGTCAGGTGCCACGGGGTATCCGGACCCAGGTCCTGAAGAATGCGTTCGCCGATGGCGCGGAGAACCGCCGGGTCGTCGTTGACGCCGGGGATGACCAGCGTGGTTACCTCCACCCAGATGCCCAGGCCCCGCGCCCGCCGCAGGTTCCGCCAGACCACCTCCACATCGGCCTGGCAGTATCGCCGTACCGCACCGGCGTCCCCCTTCACATCCACGTTCATCCCGTCCAGCCCGCTGGCGGCCAGGAGTTCCAGCGCCCGCTCCGTCATGTAGCCGTTGGTCACGTAGGTGTTATACAGCCCGGCCGCGCGTGCCTCCCGGAAGACCTCCAGCGACCACTCCAGACTGAGGGTCGGCTCGTTGAAACTGATGGAGGTCCCCCGACACCGCTGGCGAACCGCCTCAGCGACGAAACGGCGGGGGGAGAAAAACTCCCCGCCTTCCGGCGGGGCCTTGGAGATCTCCCAGTTCTGGCACCACGGACAGGCGAAGTTGCAGGACCACGAGCCCGCGGTCAGGGCGACAGAACCGGGGTAGAAGTGATAGAGGGGCTTCTTCTCAATGGGGTTGGCGGAGAGAGAAGAGACGACGCCGTACGTGAGCGTGTAGAGAGTCCCGTCCCGATTCTCCCGGGTCCGGCACCACCCGACCTTTCCGGGAGCAACGACACAGCGGCGTTCGCAGGTCAGGCAGCGGATAGAGCCTTCGGCCCCTGCCTCCATGGGCTCCTGGAGCAGGGCCCGAGCAACCCGGGCATCACTCCCGTAGCGGGGGAAACCGACCATCCCCACCACCACCTTTCCCACAGCGCAGGGCAGTACCCATCGTGCGGTACATTACTGAGACCCACAAAATTGCAGTGGGCTGGCCCGTAGGTCGGATTGCCGATCCGACTCTTTACGTCGGATTGCCAATCCGACTATTTACGTCGGATTGACAATCCGACCCACACCACATACAGGGCATACAGACCCCCCAAAATTAGGGATGGTTCACTTTTCGCCGACATTCCGCACTTCAAGAGGGCAACTTGCCGATTTCCAGAACGGTACACAGACATCAAAGAGTCCTGCCGGTGGCGGTTTTTTTGCCCCCTCACCCCCCACATAAGTAGGGGCGACCCGCCGGTCGCCCCCCATAAGGGCGACCCGCCGGTCGCCTCTACCTGGGCCTTCGCCAACCCTGTGTAGCGCAAGATTCATCTTGTGGCGAATGGGCAAGGATAAATCGTGCGCTACGGGCCAATTGCCCATCGGCGACCAGGGCAGCGGGAATTTGGAGTATCACCCACCACGAACCATCCCCAAAATTGCGATTGACTGGCCACTACCCCGTCGCGTCCAGAGGCGACGAGACCGTCTCTTCCCCCTCTATCAGCCCATCCCGCAGGTAGATGATCCGCCTCGTGTGCCGGGCGATCGTCGGGTCGTGGGTCACCATCACGACGGGCATCCCCCGCTCCCGGTTCAGCCGCTGCAGGATCGCCATCACCTCCCGCCCCGATTTGCTGTCCAGGTTCCCCGTCGGCTCGTCCGCCAGGA
>DAOUBO010000211.1:0-2744 GCA_034432695.1 Anaerolineae bacterium
GGGGGACGGGGGGCGGGGGGGGGTCAGTTCGCCCGGGCCACCGGCCGCTCCCGCCGCGTGGGGCTGGTTCTGCAGGCCCTTCCTGCCGCCTTTCTGGGGGCCCTGGCCCTCCTGGCGCCGGTCCTCTGGATCGCTCCGGCCTACCGTCCCCCCGACCTCCCCGTCCCGGCGGAAATCCCCAACCCGCTGGAGGCCACCTTCGGCGACGAGTTCCGCTTGCTGGGATACGACCTTCGCCCGTCCGCGCTGGAGCCGGGGGACGCCGTGGACCTGACCCTCTACCTGGAGGCTCTCCGGCCCCCGACGCGGGATTGGAGCCTCTTCGTCCACCTGGTGGATGACCTGGAGATCATCCTGGCCCAGGACGACCGCTACCCCCGCCAGGGGCTGGCCCGGGCGACCCAACTTCCGGCGGGGGCACGCTGGGCGGAGGTCTTCCGCCTTCGGGTGCCCGATACCGCCGTGGCCCCCGCGCGCCTTTCCCTGAGGATGGGCTTCTACGACCTGCGCACGGGGGAGCGGATGCCCGTTCGCAGTCAGCCACGGGGCGCAGCGGAGTGGCGTTCCGACCATATCGCCTTTGGAGACCTGGCGCTCCGGCCCCGCCCCGGCCCGTACCCCAACCCTGTCTCCTACCGCTTCGGCGACCGGATAGAACTGCTGGGGTACGAGATGGCCCCCCGGCGGGTGCGGCCCGGCGAAGCGGTGGTGCTGACCCTGTACTGGCGGGCCCTGGGCCCGGTCGCCCACGACTACACCGTCTTCACCCACATCCTGGAGCCGCCGCAGACGATCTGGGGACAGGAGGACCGCCCGCCGAGCCCGCCCACGTCTCAGTGGCGGACAGGGGAGGTGTATCGGGAGACCTACACGCTGCGGGTGAAGCCGGAGACGCCGCCGGGCTTCTACGAGGTGGAGATCGGCCTCTACCGTCCCGATACGGGGGAGCGCCTCCGGCTGGAGAACGGGCAGGATTTCCTGCTGCTGAGCCGGATTCGGGTGGGGGAGTGAGCAGGGGAACGTTGACCCCGGATCGGCCTCAGGTCCGGCGGGCCGCCACGCGCCGGCGGATGGCCTCCACCCGTGCCAGCAGCGGCGGGTGGGAGTGGTAGAAGACCACCGCCAGGGGGTGGGGGAAGAGATTCACCAGGCTCTTCTCGCTCAGACGAATGAGCCCCTCCTCCAGTGCGGTGGGATGGTCGTAGAGTTCCAGCGAAAAGGCATCAGCCTCGTATTCCCGGCGGCGGGAGACCCCATTGATGACCGGTGCCAGCAGGAGCCCCAGAGGGGAGGCCAGGACCCCGAAGACGAAAAGCCCCGTCGCCGCCACCGGCCCCACGGGCCCCAGGGCGCGATACAGGTCCCCCAGTCCTGCGGCCCCGTACACCCACGGGTGGTCCAGCACCCAGGCCGCCGCGGCCAGCGCCGCGCCGGAGAGGAGGATCCCCTCCGCCATTCCCTTCAGCGTGTGTCGTTTCTTCCAGTGCCCGATCTCGTGGGCCAGCACGGCGAGAATCTGCGGGCCCGATAGTTGCTCCAGCAGGGTGTCAAACAGGGCGATGCGGCGGCTCCGCCCGAAGCCGGTGAAGTACGCGTTGGCGTGCGTGCTGCGCAGCGATGCGTTGATCTGGAAGACCCCGTCTAGGGGGAACCCCGCCCTCCGGGCCAGCGCGAAGATCTCCTCCCGCAGGGCCTCGTCCTTCAGGGGCTCAAACTTGTTGAAGAGGGGGAGAATGAACACCGGCGCAATGTAGGCCACCCCCAGTTGAAAGAGCGTAACCAGCCCCCAGGCCGGCAGCCACCAGGTCTCCCCCAGGCGCTCCATCAGGAGAAGCAGGCCGCCTGCCAGCGGGGACCCCAGGAGGAGGGCCAGAAGCAGGGCCTTGATCTGGTCGGTCAGCCATATCTTCCAGGTGATGGTGCTGAAGCCGAACTTCCGCTCCACGCCGAAGTCGGCGAGCAGGCTCCAGGGAAGGCCGACCAGGTAGGAGATGCCCCCGAGGACGACCAGCACCGCCAGCCCCTGGAGCGCGGGCGCGGCCGGCAGCGCGGCCGCCCACCGGGCCAGCGCGGGGAGCAGGCCGGAGAGGAGAATCGCCAGCGTCGCCGCCAGTTCGGTCAGACGGGCGCCCTGGGAGAGCCAGGTGCTGGCTTCCCGGTAGGCGACCATTCGGGGGAACTGCGACACGTCCAGCCAGGCCGCCCACTCCGGCGGCAGCGGCTCCGCCACCCGGCGTTTCAGGTGTGCCAGGTTCAGCCAGGAAAGCGCCGATTGGACCACGAAGTCCAGCAAAATCAGCCCGACAATAACAGCCATTGCCTCTTCTCTCCCCTGTGGACTTGACGGTGAGTTGTTCTGTCGTATAATCCCCTCTGGAAAATCGCAGATGGGGCAGGAGCGGGAGCCTGCCCATGGGCGCTAACGTAAAAGGCTGGATGTGGCTTTCTGTTTCCCGCCGCCCTGCTGTAGCGCAAGATTTATCTTGTGTGCCTTGCAAACTGGACTTTGGATAAACCGCCGGGATGTAAATTCATTTCGGCCTACAGGCCACCCTATGTATGTATGGACACCGGCAAATGGATAAAGCCCACATATGGGGTATGGATCAGGCGCTTCCCTGGCCTTTTCAGTTTGTCCAAAGTCCAGTTGCAAAATAGACATGTTGCGCAATAATGTTGGTGCTCACCTGAGAGAAGCAGGAGGATGGGAGCAAGGCACTCCTCCCTATAGTCATCTTTGGCTA
>DAOUBO010000212.1:0-3208 GCA_034432695.1 Anaerolineae bacterium
CGTTGGGTTTGTGCCGTAGCGAAACGGCTTGACGGTGACGGTTACCTGATTACGACCTATCCAACGGATGTGATTAAAGAGGGGGAACGGATATGGCCTATGTAAGTGTATTACGATCAGGTAGGAAACACGCTTACGTCTGGTCTGGTAACCCTTACAGGTTGCTTTTGAAACCGTCGTCGTATGAGGCAGAGTTGCGGGATGTCCGAATGAAGCGGATCCGGGAAGCGGTAACTGCCTACCCCGACCGATTTACAGATAACGTAGCGCAGGCTGTTAGCCTGCAATGACGGGTGCGAAGAAAGTTGCGCCAGCGGGAATCAGATGCAACTGGAATTAATAGACAACGTGTCCCGAAAACTGGTAACGGCTATTGTGCCGGCTTTAGAGAGGGCACAAGATGCCAGAATCGCAGTGGCTTTTGTTTCTAAGGGAGGAGTGGACCTGATTGACGCGGCCCTCCAGCAGTGCCTGAGTCGGCAGGGACTGGTGGAGTTTCTTGTGGGCCTGGATTTTTCCACAACCGATCCCCAAGCTCTATGGAGGTTATACGAATTAACGCAAAAATACACTAACGCGAGAATGTATTGCCATGTTGATCTCGGCCCGGCGGTCGTCTATCATCCGAAACTATACGTTTTGCAAGCGGAGCAAGAGACTGTTGTGATTGTTGGATCTTCTAATCTTACCGAAGGTGGCCTGGAGCGGAATTTGGAGGTAAATGTGTTGATTCGGGCTGACTTCGGGGAAGAGATTGTCTCAGACGTATATGTGATCTACAATGAGTTGAAATTTATTCCGAAAAGAGTTGAGCCTGACCGGGAGTTCCTTGAATTGTATACCCAGTTGTACGAGGGGCGGAAACGGCGGTCAAGCAAAGAAGATCAGGCGGCGCTTCGCCCATTAATAACAACTTTTCAGGAAAAGTTACTCACACTTCGCCGCCCGTCACCAACGCAGGGAGACTTGCACGGCTGGCAGAGGCTTATATATGAACGGTTACCCCAGGGAGAGTTCAGAACCAGTGACATCTACCGATTTGAGGATGAACTTCGGCAATTCTACCCTGAGAATCAGCACATCCGGGCAAAGATACGGCAGGTTCTGCAGCAACTGAGAGATCTGGGTTTGATTGAACATCCGGCGAGAGACACTTGGGTCAGACGTGACCGAACCTCAATCGCCTGACCGATCAGAGAAAGTTGTGACCCACATTGTTTCCCTCCAACCTGACGACGATCTGGCCGTCCTGCGCTACCGGCTGCGCCAGGCGCGGAACGGGCGGGCGGTGATCGTCCTCCCCTGGGAGACCCGGCTCTTCTCCCGCCCGCTGGACGGCGAACTGGTGCGTCGGTAGGCGGAGCGGCTGGGTCTGGAGGTCGCGATCGTCTCCGAGGATCCAGACCGGCGGGCCTATATCCGCTGGCTGGGGCTTCCGGCCTTCGCGTCCGTTGCCGAAGCGGAGGGGGCATCGGAGTGGCCATGGCCGGAGTCGGAGCCGCTGGAGCCGCCCCCCAGAGCCTTCTGGGAGGAGGAGACCCCTCTCCGGCCCCCGCCTGCCCGTCCCCTTCCCTCCTGGGCCCAGAACGTCCGGCTGGGCGCGCGGCTCACGGTTTTCCTGGCAACCCTGCTGGTTCTGACGGCCTTCGCCTACGCGGTGGTGCCGCGAGCAACGGTCGCCCTCGTCCCCCGCGGGCAAACCGTCCGGGCCCAGGTTGCCGTCTCGGCAGGGCTGGACTTCTCCAACGTGGACCCTCTCCGGGGGCTCATCCCGGCCCGCCGGGTTGGGGACTACTTTTCCGGCTACCTGGAGGTGGAGACAACGGGCACTGCCGCCCGTGAGTCTGGAAAGGCCAGGGGGAGGGTGCTCTTCTCCAACCTGCTGGCCCAGGAGGTCCGCATCCCCACAGGGACGGTTGTCCGGACATCGGCAGGGAGTTTCCCCGTCCGGTTCGCCACCACGGAGGAGGTCGTCGTTCCGCCTTTCGGGCAGGCTTCGGTGCCTATAGAGGCGCTGGAGGAGGGACCGGTGGGGAACGTCCCGGCGGGTCACATCAATCAGATAGAGGGGATTGTCGGCACGGCGCTACGGGTCATCAACCCGGAGCCCACCTCGGGGGGAGGCCTTCAGGAGGTGCGTGCCGTCTCGCAGGAGGATATGGATCGGGCCCGGGAGCAGTTGACGGCCCAGATTCTGGAGGAGGCCTATCAGGGTCTCCAGCAGTACCTGGAGCCAACGGAGGTCCTGTTCCGGAAATCCCTGGAGATTCAGGCCCGGGAGGTGACATACAACCGGTTCCTCTACGAGCAGGCCGATACGGTAGGCGTCCAGATGCGACTCCTGATCACCGGTATGGCCGTGGACCGGGGAGATGCGCAGGTTGTCGCGTACCGGGCCCTGAGCGATCGCTTGCCGCCGGGTCACACGCTGGTGGACGCCCGTTTTGAGTTGCACGAGCCTGTGGAGGGACCTCAGAACGGCGTCCTTTCCTTCTCCATCTCCGCCACGGGATATGCCGCGGCCGAAGTGGACCCGGAGGCGGTTCGGAAGGCCATCCGGGGCCGGTCCGTCCGGGAGGCGACGACCCTGCTGATGGAGGGATTCCCGCTGGCAGAGCCGCCGCAAATAGAAATCTGGCCCCGCTGGCTGGGGCGGGTGCCGCTTCTGCCCCTGCGAATTGAGGTGACGGTTCGTCCTGAGGTTGTGGATTGAAATGGGTACCTGTCCGGTTTGTGGGGATCTGGTTCATCAGAATCTGGGCGTCCATCTCCGTCTGAAACACGGGGAGGGGGCCTTTCGTTCCGCGGTACTGAACGCCAAGGCCGCAGGGATGCCGGACGCGGAGATCGGGGCCACTTTCGGGATATCATTTCGCCAGCTGGAGCAAATCATCACCGAAACCTATGGTGTGAACGTCTCCTCGCTGGCTCATCCCCGGAAAAAGATTCGGTCCTGGGCTCCCTCCGACTTCCGGGAAGAAACAACGACCGTTTGGAGTTTCAAGAAACGGGGCGATTGGGCCACCCACGATGGGCGATACCGCGGGAACTGGTCCCCCTACATCCCCCGCAACGTCATTTTGAAATATTCCCGCCCGGGCGATCTGGTTCTGGATTACTTCGTCGGCGGAGGCACAACGGCCGTAGAGGCCAAACTTCTGGGACGGCGCTGTATCGCGATAGACATCAACCCGCAGGCCATTCAACT
>DAOUBO010000213.1:0-2667 GCA_034432695.1 Anaerolineae bacterium
TGGCCGTCGCGGGGATGCCCCGCTCCGCCGACGACCTGGCCCGTCTGGGCGCGGAGACGCTGGCCCGCAAGCAGGCCTTCAAAGCCCGCGAGGGGTTTGACCCGGCCCGGCTGCGCATCCCCCGCCGCATCCTGGAGACCCCCTCGCCGCTGGGCACGCTGGACGAGGGCTTCCTGCGGCGGGCCATCGTGCGGTTCTTCGGGGAAGGGGGATGACCGCGGATCCGAAATCGCGATCGTGCTATCTCTCTTTCGTTCAGGGCCGGGGCGAGGGGGAAGTGGGGAGTTATGCAGCCGGAATTTCGGACGGCCGGCCTCGCTGCCCCTGCCCCAAATCCCTTCCCGTCCGATCCCGGATGGGCTGATGGGCGGGTGATTCACCTGATTACTGGAGGATAATGGCTGAGAAATCTCTTTCCTGTGCCCGAGTGGGCGACCTGGCCCTGCTGATGGGGCCGGATCGGCGCTGGCAGATTGTGCGGCGGGAGCCCGGACAGGTTACCCATACCCACCGGGGCGTCCTGGCCCACGACGACCTCATCGGCCGTCCGTGGGGGAGCCGGGTAACCTCTCATACGGGGCAACCCTTCCTGCTGCTGACCCCGTCGCTGCACGACCTGATCCTTCGTCTGCGGCGCACCACCCAGATTGTCTACCCCAAGGAGGCCGGATACATCCTGCTGAAGATGAACATCGGGCCGGGTTGTCGGGTGGTGGAGGCGGGAAGCGGCAGCGGCGCGCTGACGGCGGTGCTGGCGCATGCCGTCCGGCCCGATGGACGGGTCTACTCCTACGAGGTTCGCCCGGAGATGCAACAACTGGCCCGCCGCAACCTGGAGCGGCTGGGCCTGGCCGACGTGGTGGAGTTCAGGACGCGCGACATCGCGGAGGGATTTGACGAGGTGGGCGTGGACGCGCTGTTCCTGGACCTGCCCAATCCCTGGGACTATCTGGACCAGGCCCACGCTGCGCTGGCGAACGGCGGGTATCTGGGTTCTCTGCTACCCACTGCCAACCAGGTCACGCGTCTGCTGGCGGCGCTGGAATCGCCCCGGTGGGGGCTGGTGGAGGTGGAGGAGATTCTGCTGCGGCCCTACAAGGCCGTCTCCGCCCGCTTCCGCCCGGAGGACCGGATGGTGGCCCATACCGGTTTCCTGATTTTCGCCCGCGCGCTGGTGGCAGAAGAGGACGAGCCTGCTGCAGAGAGGTCTTTTACCGCAGAGAGCGCAGAGTACGCGGAGTAGCGGGCTGAAACGTAGAAATTCCAGGGGGCGGAAACGGCTTCCCCTGTTCTCCATATCCGCGCGTAAGGAGATGTCGGATGGATCGACGTGCTCGTACTCAACTGGCCCTGGGCATCTTCCTCATCCTGGTCGCGGCATTTCTGGTCGCTCTCCGCTTCTATCCCCCGCTGCGGGCCCTCATCCCGCCCTTTGACTGGCCCATATGGGTGGTCATCGCTGGAGGACTCATCCTCCTCGTCGGGCTGCTGGTCGGGGCGCCGGGGATGGCGGTCCCGGCCTGTATCGTCGCCGGCATCGGTGGTATCCTTTACTACCAGAACGCCACGGGCGACTGGGAATCCTGGGCCTACGCCTGGGCTCTCATCCCGGGCTTCGTCGGGGTGGGCACCCTTCTGGCAGGCCTTCTCGGTGGGGAGTTCCGGCGGTCGGTTCGCAGTGGCCTGAACATGATCCTCATCAGCCTCCTCCTGTTCCTGTTCCTGGCGGCCGTTTTTGGCCGACTGGCGGTTTTGGGGCTGTATCGGGATTACCTGCTGGCCGCTCTCTTCTTCCTGCTGGGCCTCTGGCTCATTGTGCGGGGCCTGACGCGCTCCAGGAGGGGGTAAGTGTTCGCTTTCTCCTCAGTGCCCTGGGGGGGCATCGGCGACGTGCTGAGGTATTGCTGGGCCCGGTTTCTGGTACTGCAGGTATCGGATTGGGGCTCGGTGTGCGGACCCCCACGCGGCCGGAAGGAGGTCACCACGGTGAACCCGTAGGGCGCTCGGCAGGCCAGTGTGAGATCGCCCACAGGGTCGGGCAGGCAGAGGGTGTGGGGATATGGCAACTGAACCTTTCACTCACCCCGAAATGAACCGCGAGATCACCGCCATCGGCGGGCACTACCTCTGGGTGAAAGAGGACCGGCTCCCCTTTGAGGGGCGGGAGGTCCTCTACCTGGTGGGCTATGCCGTTCTGGACACCACCTGCTGTGGCGTCGGGGGCTTCGCCTGCGCGCTGGTGCCCGGCTTCGTCGTGGAGTGGAAAAGCGATCGCTCGCCGGACGGCCGGCCCGTCTCCCGTGTAGAGCGGATCCGGAACGAGGCCACACAGGCCGAAATCCGCCGACGCATCCGGGAGCGAGAACCGGTCCACCAGGTCAACTTCCTGTAGCAAGCGGAGCGAAAGCACTGGGGCGGGTGATCCTGTCACCCGCCCCAATCTTTTCGGGTGACAAACGGAGCCCCGACCGGTGACAGGTATCCCTTGCTTTTTGCAAAAAAAGGACTATCATTGAACAACTGGACTTTGGATAAACCACCGGGATGTAAGCCGAATGTAAGCCGAAATTCATTTCGGCCTTCGGCCTACAGGCCACCCATATATATGGGCATCGGCAAATGGATAAAGCCCACATATGTAGCATGGGTAAGGCGCTCTCCCTGGCC
>DAOUBO010000214.1:0-2295 GCA_034432695.1 Anaerolineae bacterium
GGGGGCAAGGGGGGAGAGGGGCAATTCGGCCAGCTGGAAGTGTCACCAATTATGAACCATCCCCACTGCTCTGCTACATCGGTTTATGTCCGGGTTAATTTGTCAAAAATCATAATCTTGCGCTACGACGGGCCAATGGCCCACAGCGACCAGGGCAGCGGGAATTGGGAGTGTCACCAACTATGAACCATCCCCGTGCTTTGCAATTTTCCCCGCTCGCGGTATAATTGCCACGTCCCCCTGTTGGCGTTTAAGGAAAGGCGCAGGGAATCCATTCTGTCAATGGGGATGAGGAAATGCCGAAACGAACGTACCAGCCCAAGAAGCGAAAGCGCATGCGTACCCACGGTTTCCGGGCCCGGATGGCGACAACGGGCGGCCGCCGGGTTCTGAAAGCCCGACGGCTCAAGGGCCGCCATCGGCTCACTCCCCAGCGCGAGTGGGCCAAGAAGTGGAACTGGAAGGAGAGCGCGCAGCGACCTCGTCGCCGGGCGTGATGGAGCGGCGAATCCGCCTGCGGCGCTCCGCGGATGTGGAACGGGTGCGCCAGGAGGGCCAGGCATGGCATCACCCCCTGCTGGTTCTCCTGGCCGCACCGAACGCCGAGGGGCGCACCCGCATCGGCGTCCTCGCCGGGCGGCGGGTCGGTAAGGCGGTTGCCCGGAACCGCGCCCGACGGCTCCTCCGGGAAGCCGCTCGCCATCTCTACCCCCGTCTGGCGCCGGGATGGGACCTTCTCCTGATCGCCCGCCCTCCCATCGTGGACGTCAAAGAGCCCCAGGTGGAAGAAGCCCTGCGGCAACTGGCCCTTCAGGCCGGCCTGCTGACCCAGGAGGAGTCCGCCCCCACCGATGCGGTGGAGCCCGAGGAAGAGCGATGAAATACCTGTTCTTAACCCTGATCCGTCTCTGGCAGTGGACTTTCTCGCGGGTTCTCCCGCCGACCTGCCGCTTCTACCCCTCCTGTTCCGAATACGGCTATCAGGCCATCTCCCGGTACGGCGTCCTGAAGGGCGGCTGGTTGACCCTCCGGCGTCTTGCCCGCTGCCATCCCTTCCACCCGGGCGGTTATGACCCTGTCCCATAACCCTTTTGCAGGGAGCCGATTGGTGAAGCGATACACTTTTTATACTTTTTTGGCTGTTCTCCTGTTGTTGACGGCGTTGTTGAGCGGCTGTTCCGGCGGCATCAGCCCCACGACCTGGACCACCCTGCTCGTCCGGGACGGGACTCTCTATGTAGCCGATCTGGAGCAGGTCCGGGCCCTGGACGCCCGGACCGGCGAGCCGCTCTGGGCCTTTCCCTCCGAGCCCGACCTGCGGCGATACGGCCCGTTCTACACGGTCACCCTTCTGAACGATGAACTGCTGATGGTGACCTCCCAGGAGCGAAGAGGCGGCCTGGTCAGCCGGACCTACGGTGTCCTGCGGGCCCTCCGCCTGGAGGATGGACGGGAAGTGTGGCCCCAGCCCTTCACGGCCGGGGAGTTTGTGGCCCCCGGCGCTGCGGGGGATGGGATTTTCGTCATCGGCAGCAGCGACGGCAACATCTATGCCCTGCGGGTAGAGGACGGCTCTCTGGTCTGGAAACATCCCACCCGCGGCCGGGTCTGGGCTACCCCGCGGGTCCTCTCGGATACCGTCTACATCGCTTCGCTGGACCACACCCTTTACGCCCTGGACCTCCAGACGGGCGCACCGCGCTGGGAATTCCAGGCCCAGGGCGCGATCGCCGGTTCCCCCCTGATCCTGAACGACCGGCTCTATATTGGCTCCTTTGACCGCAATCTCTATGCCCTCCGCCTGGCCGACGGCGGGGAACTCTGGCGCTTCACCGGCGCCAACTGGTTCTGGGGAACCCCCGCAACCGACGGCGCACGCCTCTACGCGGCCGATATGGACGGGAACGTCTACGCGCTGGACGCCGAAACCGGGGCGGAAATCTGGCGCAGCCAGGTGCAGGGGACAGTCCGGCTGGGGCCAGCATTGAGCGCCGACGGCAGGCGTATTCTGGTCGCAACGGAAAACGGCACCCTCTTCGGCCTGGACGCGGCCGACGGGTTCGTCCTCTGGCAGCAGGCGGGGGAAGGGATCATCGCCTCAATGGCCGTGTACGAGGACCAGGTCTACCTGACCCGGCTTCATGCTGCTCAGCGGGTCCAGTCTTTTTACGCGGAGAACGGCCGTCCGGTCTGGCAGTACCCGCCCGCGGGGCAGAAATAGCCGGATACTGCGGCGGCGGCAGGCGTATTCTGGTCGCAACGGAAAACGGCGCCCTCTTCGGCCTGGACGCGGCC
>DAOUBO010000215.1:0-12178 GCA_034432695.1 Anaerolineae bacterium
CGCGTATCGCGTATCGCTTATCGCGTATCGCTTATCGCGTATCGTGTATCTGTCGTATGCCAATACATCGTTCCGGATAAAGCGATAAGGCCGTCAAGACATCGTTCCGCACGTTAACAAATTTATCGCCAACACATCGTGCCGGAAACCGTGTATCCTATAGGGGGAATCACCCAGAAAGGAGGCCTCCTATGGACACGGATGCTCTGGTTCACGAGCGCCAAAGGGCTATTCATCTTTTGCGCGCCGGCCGCTCGGTGGGTGAGGTGGCTCAGGCTCTGGGCCGTTCCGAACGCTGGGTCCGAAAATGGCGGCAGCGCTTTCGGAAAGATCAGTGGGAGGGACTGAAAAGCCGTTCCCGACGCCCCAAACACCTCTCTCGTCGTCTTCCCGAATCGGTTCGCCAAGCCATTCGGGAGGCCCGCAGCGAACTGGAAGCCCAGGCGTCCACCGGGCAAGGACTGAAGTACATCGGCAGTTCGGCGGTACGCACCCGCTTAAAGGATAAAGGCATTTCGCCTCTCCCCAGTCGCCGGACGATTGAGCGGGTCTTGCAGGAAGCGGGGATGACCCATCCCCGTCACGATGCCCAACCTGCCTCTCCCCTCCCTCGCTTGCAAACCATAGGGCCTCATACCCTCGTCCAGATAGACATTGTGCCTCATTTCCTGCAAGGAGGTCAGGCCGTGGCCTGTTTCAATGCGCTGGAGGTGGGTACCCGCTACCCAACCGGACGGGCATATGCCCATCGGCGTGCTCAGGAGGCTTGTGAATTTGCCGTCCACGTCTGGAAGACTATCGGTATTCCCACCTACACCCAGGTGGACAACGAAGGCTGTTTCAGTGGCGGACACACCCATCCCTATGTCCTGGGACGACTGGTTCGTCTGGCTCTGATGGTCGGCACCGAACTGGTCTTTTCCGCCCCGCGAGAACCGGAAAGCCAGGGGTTCATTGAGCGCTTCCACCAAGATTACAACTCCCACGTCTGGCAAGACACCTATCTGGCTTCCCTGGAAGAAGTCAACCAACGAGGGGATTGGTTCTTCCAGGCCTATCGGCGACGCCCCCATCCCCAGATAGAGGGACGTACCCCTCAGGAAGCGCACCAGGCGGGGATAGGACACCGGTTGCCCCCCGATTTTTCCCCACCCTCCGAGCCTATTCCGCTCTATGCCGGGCGGGTTCACTTCATCCGGCGAGTTCAGGAAGACCGGACCATCCGGGTCTTGAATGTCTCCTGGCCGGTCCCAAAAGCGGAGGTGGGGCAGGGGGTTTGGGCCACGCTGGAACTGTGCTCCGGTCAGAAGGCCTGGTTGCGGGTCTATAACGAGGCACCGGATGCGCCTCAACAAAAGTTGCTGGTAGCCCATCCTTTCCCGCTACAGGAGCCGGTGCTTTCTTGCCCGGAACGGCGGAACGAGACGGCGGCAAATTCGTCACCCCAGCGGAGGACTGGTCGGTGGGTACACTGGGGGATAGCCGCCAACCGTGCTCTGGCCAGGGTCGGCACGATGTCTTGGCGGTTCTTACGTTGTTAAAATATGCGGAACGATGTCTTGGCGTATGACATGTATCGCTTGCTGGTCAGCGGATTCGCAGGGTTTTGCGGAAGTTGGTGATGGCCCGGATCAGATGGTCCCCCTCCTCATACAGACGGGTCAAAGTGAGTGAATCAATGTACCCCCGATCCAGAGCCAGGAACAGCCCACCGATCACTTCGGAAACCGAGCCGTTGGAGATACCCAGGTATCGGCTGAACTGGGCATCGGAATCCTGTCCTGCACCCTCGGCGATATTCAGAACAACGGAGTTTGCCGCCCGATTCAACTGGTCTGCCAGGGCATACCGTTCGTGGGCTGGAAAGCGGGCCGTTACCTCGTAGATATGGGCCACAAACTGCCGTGCCAGCGCCCATATCTCCAGCCCCTCAAACCGAAACGGCATATCCCCTCCAGCAACAGCGCGATATGCGATTTGCGATTCGCGATATGCGATTTGCGATTCGCGATATGCGATTTGCGATTAGCGATATGCGATATGCGATATGCGATATGCGATATGCGATTTGCGATTTGCGATTCGCGATATGCGATTTGCGATTAGCGATTAGCGATTAGCGATATGCGATTTGCGATTTGCGATTTGCGATTAGCGATTCGCGATTAGCGATTAGCGATTCGCGATATGCGATTAGCGATTTGCGATTCGCGATATGCGATTAGCGATTCGCGCTTCGCGCTCACGCCCACTCCAGCGCGCCCTTCTTCCACGCGTAGAGCAGGGCGCCCAGCAGGAGCAGGAGAAACAGGACGCCCTCTATCACCGCGTAGAGGGGCAGCCAGTTGTAGATGAGCGCCCAGGGGAAGAGAAAGACGGCCTCCACGTCAAAGACCATAAAGGCCAGGGCGAAGATGTAGTACTGGGCCTTATACTGGACCCAGGCCTCACCGTGGGGGTAAATGCCGCATTCGTACGGTTCGCTTTTGCGGGGATGGGGCTTCTTCGGCCGAAGGAGCCAGGCCAGGGCGGGGGGTAATGCACCTAAGAGCGCAGCCACAAGGAAAAGCAAGCCAACGAAGGTAAACTGTTCCAGCAAGGCAGCCTCCTTGTGAGAGGAGTTGGTTGGTCACAACGTCCGAATTATAGCATATGCCGGGCAATTCGCAAAACGCTCCCGCTATCCGACTTCCAGCATGCTGAGGTAGGAAGGCGGCTCAAAACAGGTGACACTTCGGCTCACCTGCAGCAGCCCTCCCCATAAGGGGGCTACTGGATAGCGCCCGGCTCCTTCTGCGCTTCCACGACGCCGGGAGGCGATCCGTTAGCCGCTAAATCCCCCACTTCTGAGCCGCACGCGCGGCGGGAAGGTAGCAGCGCTGCGTGTACTCTTTGACCATCCGCCGGGTGCAGAAATAAGGGGCCACGCTGCGGATGGCCTCCCTCATCACCCGCACCCACCCACGCGGGATGCCGTCTGGATCTCGCTGATAGAAGAGCGGGGCCACCTCCTCCTCTATCAAACGGTACAACTCGGCCGCGTCGTGGGCATCCTGTGCCTCCAGGTCGGCGTCCTCCGGCGGGGCAATCGCCCAGCCGTTGACGCCGTTGTATCCCTCGTCCCACCAACCGTCCAGCACGCTCAGGTTGGGCACCCCGTTCATAGCCGCCTTCTGCCCGCTGGTGCCGCTGGCCTCCATCGGGCGCCGGGGGGTGTTCAGCCAGACATCCACGCCCTGCACCAGGTACCGGGCCACGTGCATGTCGTAGTCCTCAATAAAGGCGATCCGCCCGCCTATCTCCGGGTCTTTCGCGAAGGTGTAGACCTGCTGCAGAAGGTACTTTCCTGCATCGTCGGCCGGGTGGGCCTTCCCGGCAAAGATGAACTGAACCGGGCGGTAGGGGTTATGCAGGATACGCTTCAACCGCTCCGGGTCCCGGAACAGCAGGTTGGCCCGCTTGTAGGTAGCAAAGCGGCGGGCAAAGCCGATGGTCAGCGCCTCCGGATCCAGAAAAGCCCCCGCCACAATGACCTGATCGGGGTCCATCTCGCCGGAGATGCGTCGCTGACGGGCCCGCTCCCGGATAAAGGCCATCATCTTTCGCTTCTGCTCCTCGTGCAGGGCCCAGAGTTCTTCGTCGGGAATCTCGTCCAGCCGCTCCCAGAGGTCCGGGTCGTCGTGCCGTTCCAGCCAGTCGTGGCCCAGGTACTTGCGGAAGAGACGGTTCAGGGGCCCCGGAATCCAGGAGGGCAGATGGACGCCATTGGTGATGTGGATGATGGGGACTGCTTCTTCGGGTTGGTCGGGCCAGAGGACGTGCCACATCCGGCGGGTCACCTCGCCGTGCAGGCGGCTGACGCCGTTCCGGTGCTCCGCAAACCGCAGGGCCAGCGCGGTCATGTTGTACTCCGGACCGCTCAGGCCGTTGATTCGGCCCAGTTCCAGAAACTCCTCCCGGCTCAGCCCCAGTTCCTCCCAGTAGCCCTGGAAGTGGCTCTCTACCATCGGGAAACTGAAAACGTCGTGCCCCGCAGGGACCGGTGTGTGGGTGGTGAAGACCGTGGTCTCCCGCACCGCCTCCGCCGCCTGCTCAAACCGCCACCCCTGAGCGACCAGTTCCCGAATCCGCTCCAGAACGGCAAACGCGCAGTGGCCCTCGTTGAGGTGCCAGACCGAAGGGTTCAGCCCCAGCGCCCGGACCGCCCGCACGCCGCCGACCCCCAGGACGATCTCCTGGCTGATACGGGTCTCCCGATCGCCGCCGTAGAGCCGGGAGGAAAGCATCCGGTCCCAGGGCTCGTTCTCTGGCAGATTGGTATCCATCAGGCAGATGCGGGAGCGGCCGACCTGGAGATGCCAGAGGGCCACCTGGACCGTCCGGCCCGCCAGCCGGACCTGGATGCGAACCGGCCGCCCCTCCTCATCGCGGACGGGCAGCAACGGGGTCTCCTCAATCCGCAGCGGCTCGTAGACGGCCTCCTGCCAACCGTGGGGCGGGACCCGCTGGTGGAAGTATCCCTGGGAATACAGGAAGCCGATCCCAACCAGAGGGAGCCCCAGGTCGCTGGCCTCTTTGGCATGGTCGCCCGCCAGGATACCCAGGCCGCCGGAATAGATGGGGAGGGAAAAGTGGACGCCGAACTCGGCCGACAGATAGGCCACAGGCCGGTCGCTCCCGACCTCCGCCCAGACATCCCGTCCCCACAGGTGGCCGTTCTTCATATCCCGGTCAAAGGCCAGGACGACGGCGTCGTACTGGCGCAGGAACAGCGGGTCCTTCGCCACTTCCTGAGCCCGTTCCGGCGAGACCTCCAGCAGCATCCGCACCGGATTGTGGCCGGTGGAGCGCCAGAGGGGGTAGTCAAACATCTTGAAGAGGTCGCGGGCGTCCTGATGCCACGACCACCAGAGATTGTAGGCCAGGTCCACCAGCCGCTCTATACGGGCAGGCATTTTCGCCTTAAGCAGGCTCAACGTCTCGTCCATTCCCATTCCCTATAATGGCCGGAAAGTCAACATTAAGACCAGAACCAGCGCTGTGACAACGCCGAATTCTATCAGGATCGCCGCGCTGAGACGTCCCATCAAATACTGCTGGATGATACCTGTGCACAGGTAGAACAGAATCAGGAGGAGCAGACTGGACGCCCAATTGTCCAGCCGCCAGTAGTTCAGCGCCCAGGTCGCCTCGCCGACCACCAGGCCGACGATAGCCGCGTATAGGACGACCCGCAGGTCGCTGGTTTCGGCCACGCTGAGCAGGTCCAGCGAGATCAGAAAGGCAACGACCATTATCCCCGTCGCGGTGATCAGGCTGCGGGCGCGGGTGCGGTAGATAATAAAGAAAAACGCGAAAGCCAGGAGGTACGCCAGGACGTTGAGGGCAATCCGGGCTCTGACGTAGGAGGGGTGAGAAGGGGATAGGGCAGCGAACTCCGCGGCGACCGCGAGCCCGATGAGGATCATCGCGCCGACCAGGCCGATGGCCCAGGTCGCGCCGGTGGGCGTCAATTCCGTCAGGTAGACCGCTACGCCTCCCACCAGGGCCGGGAGAAGCCAGGAAAAGTGCAGGGGGCGCGTCACTCGGTCCGGGAAATCCGGGTGGGAGGCCAGCACATACCGGGCTCCCATCCCAGCCAGTGCGCCGACCAGGACGACCAGCAGCCATGTGCCCGTCAGGTTCACCTCCAGCGGCGATCCCAGGACACGAAACTGACGGGTCATCTGGGGCAACTGGACAAACCGAAAGAGCACGCTCGTCAGCAGCGCAAGCGCGATCAGGACCGAGAGCCGCTCGCGATTGAGACGAGGCAGTTCGTTCATAGACACGGCCGAAATTGTACCTCCGAAAGGGGGTTTTGTCAAACTTCAGGCGGCCAGCCTGTGCCCCAACCGATCATTAGCCCGACGATTGGCGCTTTCCGCCAGTGTGTGGGATAATTAAGGCCGACACGCTTGCGGTTGGGAGGAGAAGTTGGAAGTCGGAAACGTCGTTGCGGTGAAAATTGAAGAAGAAATGCGCCGCGCGTACCTGGACTACGCCATGAGCGTCATTGTGGCGCGGGCGCTGCCCGATGTCCGGGACGGCCTCAAGCCCGTCCAGCGGCGCATCCTCTACGCGATGCACGAACTGGGGCTGCACCCCAGCGCCCCCTACAAGAAGTCCGCCCGCATCGTCGGCGAGGTCCTGGGCAAGTACCACCCCCACGGCGACGCCGCCGTCTACGAGGCGATGGCCCGTATGGCCCAGGACTTCTCCCTCCGTTACCCCCTCGTGGACGGCCAGGGGAACTTCGGCTCCGTGGACGGCGACAGCCCCGCCGCGATGCGCTACACCGAGGCCCGGCTGGCCCCCATCGCGACCGAGATGCTGGCCGACCTGGAGAAGGAGACGGTGGACTGGGTTCCCAACTTTGACGGGACGCTTCAGGAGCCGGCGGTGCTGCCGGCCCGGCTGCCCAACCTCCTGGTCAACGGCTCTTCGGGGATCGCGGTGGGGATGGCGACCTCCATCCCGCCCCACAACCTGGGGGAGGTCTGCGACGCCCTCATCTACCTGCTGGACCGCTGGGAGGAGCGGGACGAGGTTACCGTGGAGGATCTGATGCAGTTCCTCCCCGGCCCCGATTTCCCTACCGGCGGCGTCGTCCTGGGGAGCGAGGAACTGGTCCGGGCCTACGCGACGGGGCGGGGGCAGGTCCCCGTCCGCGCCCAGGCCCACGTGGAAGAGATGGGCGGCGGCCGGTATCGCATCGTCATCACCGAACTCCCCTTCCAGGTCAATAAGAGCAACCTGCTGGAACGAATCGCCGAACTGGCCCGGGACGGCCGCCTGGAAGAGATCTCGGACCTGCGGGATGAGTCCGACCGGCGGGGGATGAGCATCGTCATAGAACTGCGCCGCGGGGCCCTGCCAAAGACCGTCCTCAACCGGCTGTTCAAATACACCCCCCTGCAATCCACCTTCAGCATCATCCTGCTGGCCCTGGTGGACGGCGAGCCCCGGTTGCTCTCCCTGAAACGGATGCTGGAACTCTACGTGGAGCACCGGCGGGAGGTGGTCGTCCGCCGCAGTCGCTATGAACTGAAGAAAGCCCAGGACCGGGCCCACATCCTGGAGGGGCTGAAGATCGCCCTCCAGTTCCTGGACGCCGTTATCCAGACCATCCGGCAATCGCCCGACGCAGAGACGGCGCGCGGCCGGCTGATGGAGCGCTTCGGCCTGACGGAAGTCCAGGCACAGGCCATCCTGGATATGCCCCTGCGGCGACTGGCCGCGCTGGAACGGAAGAAGATAGAGGACGAGTACGAGGAACTCATCCGCCGTATCGCCTACCTGGAGGACCTCCTGGCCTCGCCCCGCAAGGTCCTGGGAGTCATCCGGACCGATCTGGAGGAACTGAAGAAGGCCTACGGGGACCCCCGTCGGACCCGCATCGTTCATGGCATAGAGGCGGAGTTTGACGAGGAGGACCTGGTTCCGGAAGAAGAGGTTCTGATCGTCGTCACCCAGCGGGGATACGTGAAGCGCATGCCCGAGCGGGTCTTCCGCGCCCAGGACCGGGGTGGCCGCGGCGTCATCGGCATCCAGACGAAAGAGGAGGACTCGGTGATCTACCTCCTCTCCGCCCACTCGCTGGACACCGTGCTCTTTTTCACCAACCACGGGAAGGTCTACACGGAGCGGGTTTACCAGATCCCCGCGGCCGACCGGACGGCCCAGGGCGTGCTCCTGGCGGGAATGCTTGCTCTGGACGCGGAGGAACGGGTTACCGCTGCAGTGGCAATCCGGGAGGCCGGGAACGGCAACGGGTTCCTGACGATGGTAACCACCGGGGGACGGGTCAAACGGACCCCCGTAGAAGAGTTCGCGAACATCCGCGCGGGAGGGCTGGTCGCCATTCTGCTGGAGGAAGGGGACGAACTGGGCTGGGTCCGGCTGACCCCCGGCGACGCGGAGTTGATCCTGGTCACCGAGCAGGGGCAGGCCCTGCGGTTCCGGGAAGAGGAGGTCCGGCCGATGAAGCGCATGGCTTCGGGGGTCAGCGGCATCCGCCTGGAGGAGGGCGACCGGGTCGCCAGCGCGGATGTGGTGTTCCCCGACGCAGACCTCTTCCTGGTAACCGAGCAGGGATACGGCAAGCGCGTCCCCCTGCAGGAGTTCCCCGTGCAGGGGCGATACGGCAAAGGGGTTGTCTGCATCGGCGGGAAACGGCAGACCCGCGGCGCCGTGGCCGCCGCGCGGGTCGTCGGGCCGGAGGACGAGGTCACCCTGATCTCCGCTCGCGGCATCGTTCTGCGGGTTCCGGCCTCCTCCATCCCCCAGATGGGCCGCCCCGCGCGCGGCGTCCGCCTGATGGACCTGAAGGACGGCGACCGGGTCGCCTCGGTTGCGGTGATCCGGCAGGCGTGAAGCCGTGTCGGGCCAACCGGGAATGCCGCAGAGGGTGTACGATGTCTACACCAGGGAACGGCTCAAAAATACGGGTCTTCTTTCTCAGGCTGCTGGGCGGGCGGCTGCGGACGGTGCTGACCGTCTCCTTCGCACTGGTCGCCGCGCTGACGGTAGGGCTGAACGCGCTGGTCGTCTCCCGCGTCATCAACGAATACCTGACCGCTGCCGAGGCGGAGCGGGTGGCGCGGGATATGAAACTGGCGGAGACCTTCTATCAACTGAAACTGGACGAGGTCGCGGCCATCAGCCACCGGCTGGTGCTGGATCAATGGGTGGTGGAGAACTTCCCCGCCGCCGCCCGGGGAGACCGGGAGGCCATCGGGGTGATTGACCGACAGATCACCAACAAAATCATCGTCCTGGCCCTGGGCGGCACCCACCTCATCGCCGTCCTGGACGCCGACGGCGATCTGGTAACCGGCAAGGTCCTCTGGCCGAACGGGACCCTCTCCTCCGCGCTCACGCAGGGCCAGTTCGGCGACCTCCCCATCGTCCGCACTGTGCTGGAGACCGGCGAACCGCAGGCCGCCACCGAAATCATCCCCCAGGAGTTCCTGGCCCAGGTCGGGCTGGACGGGCAGGCCTTCATCCCGCTCCTGGAGACCCCCCTGGCGGCGCCGGAGCCCTTTGACCCCCGGGAGGGGACAGCCGGGCTGGCCCTGGTGGGCGTCTCCCCCCTCCGGGACGAGACAGGGCGGCTGATGGGCGCCGTCCTCACGGCCTATATGTTCAACAACGACTACACGCTGGTGGACCGGATCAGGGAGGTCGCCGGGATAGACACTGTTACCATCTTCCTGGGCGACCTGCGGGTCTCCACCAACGTGCTGGACGAGGCGGGCCGCCGGGCCATCGGCACCCGGCTCTCCCAGGCCGTCCGCCAGGTCGTGCTGGAAGAGGGGCGGGAGTACGTGGGCCGCGCCTTCGTCGTCAAGGAGTGGTACATCACCCGCTACGAGCCCCTGCGGGACCACCGGGGCACCGTGGTGGGCATCCTGTACGTCGGGGCACGCGAGGCCGCGTTCCGGGGACTGATCCAGTCCTTCAACCAGCGGGTCGCGCTCATCGCCGCCGTCTGCATCCTGCTGGCAGGGGTCATCGCCGTGCCCATCGGCTACCTCATCACCCGGCCCATCGCCGAACTGGTGGAGGCGCATCGGCGGCTGGCGGCGGGGGACATGTTCGTCCGGGTGCACCCCTACGGCAACGGCGAACTGGCCTCGCTGGGCCGGTCGTTCAACAGCATGGCGGAGACGCTCCACCGCACCCAGCAGGAACTGCTCCACAAGGAAAAACTGGCCTCTATGGGGCAACTGGCGGCGGGGGTGGCCCACGAACTGAACAACCCCCTGGGGACCATCATGCTCTTCGCCGACGCGCTCCACCGGGAACTCCCGCCCGACGACCCCCACCGGAGCGACCTGGAGATGATCCTGAAGGAGGCCAACCGGGCCAGGAAGATCGTCGCCGACCTGCTGGACTTCGCCCGTCAGACGGAGGTGCTGGCCCAGGACACCGACCTGCATGCCCTGCTGGACCAGTCGGTGGAGAGCGTCCGGCATCAGCCGACCTTCGCAGGGGTGGAGATTATCCGGAACTACGACCCGAGGGTGCGCATCATCCAGGCCGACCCCGCGCAGTTGCAGCAGGTCTTCGTCAACCTGCTCAACAACGCGGCGGAGGCCATAGAGGGGCCAGGGACCATCACCATCACGACCCGCGCCCTGGACGGCCAGGTGGAAATCTCCATCGCCGATACCGGCTGCGGCATCCCGGAGGAGCATATGGGCAAACTCTTCACGCCCTTCTTCACCACCAAGCCGCCGGGCAAGGGGACGGGATTGGGCCTCTCCATCGTCTACGGCATCGTCAAGATGCACCGGGGGCAGATCGCCGTCCAGAGCGAGGTCGGCAGGGGGACGACTTTCACCATCACGCTGCCCACGCGCTGGATGGGAGAAGCAGGGCGGCCCACCGTGCCGCAGTAGGTCGGTTGCCAATCCGACTGGCGCCGCAGTAGGTCGGATTGCCAAGCCGACTGGCGCCGCAGTAGGTCGGATTGCCAATCCGACTGGCGTCGCGGCGGCGAAGCCACCGCAACGCAAAACGCTCTCTTAAGGCCAAACTTCAGGGAATGCCTCTGTCCGGAGGGACGCTTGAACGAACCGCCGCGCATTCTGGTGATTGACGACGAGGAGGGCATCCGCGCCGGCTGCCGGCGGGCGCTGGAGCCGGAAGGGTACGTCGTGGAGACCGCCGCGACCGGCGAGGAGGGTCTCCGTCGCTTCCGGGAGGGGAACTTTGACCTGGTCCTGATAGACGTGATCCTGCCCGATATGCGCGGGGTGGACCTGCTGAAGCCCATCCTGGAGCAGGACCCGGACGTGGTCTGCGTGGTGGTCACCGGCTACGCCACGGTGGAACTGGCCGTGCAGGCCATCCGGTCCGGCGCCTACGACTTCCTCTCCAAGCCCTTCACCGCCGACGCCCTGCGGATGAGGGTGGCCCAGGGGCTGGAGCGGCGGCGGCTCACCCTGGAGGCCAAACGTCTCCAGAAGATAGAAGAAGAGGCCCGGGAACTGGCGCGGGCGAAAGAGGAACTGGAGCGGCTGGACCGCTTCAAGACGACCTTTATGTGGACGGTGGCCCACGAACTGCGCGCGCCGCTGAACGCGCTCCAGAGTTTCCTGCTGGCGATCCTCCAGGGGTACATCCCGCCGGAGGAGCAGCAGGAGGTGCTGGAGCGGGCCGTCCAGCGGGTGCAGGAACTGCTGGACCTGGTGGACGACCTGCTGAAACTGGCGGCGGCCAAGAGCGAGAAGGGGCTGGAGAAACGGGAGCTGGTCTCCCTGGCGGACGTGCTGGAGAAGGTGGCCCCGCTCTTCCAGAAGGAGGCGGAGGCGAAAGGGCTGGCCTGGGCTGTGGAGGTCCGGGCCCGTCCGGTGGTGCGGGCCGACCCCGACCAGATGGCCCAGGTATGGAGCAACCTCATCTCCAACGCGGTCAAGTACACTCCGACGGGCGGCCGGGTGCGGGTGGTGCTGGAGGAGCGGGACGGGTGGGCGGTCGGCACGGTGGAGGATACGGGCATCGGCATAGCCCCCCAGGACCTGGGGCGCATCTTTGAGGAGTTCTACCGTACCCCGCAGGCCAGGGAGGTTGCCCCGCGGGGGACCGGGCTGGGGCTCCCGCTGGTCAAGCAGATTGTGGAGGCCCATGGGGGGAGCATCGCGGTGGAGTCGGAGGTGGGGCGGGCCAGCCGCTTCGTCTTCCGGCTGCCGGTTGCTCTGTGAGGGGGAGCGGCGGGTGCAGGCGTTACGGAAGGGGCCGTCGGAGGCGGCTGGCTGCCCCCGGTGCTGACGGCAACTGATAACCCTTTGTGTTCAAGGTGAGTTCCCGAGAGAGCCCTGGGTGATCCGATGATCCGAATTCGCCGGGAAACCGACTACGCGATCCGAATCCTGATCGCGCTGGCCCGCCGGGAGTCCGGAACCTCCGTACCCACCGAAGAGGTACAGCGGGAGATGGAGATTCCCCGCCAGTACGCGGCCCGGGTGGTCGCCCGCCTGGCCCGGGGCGGCTTCGTGGAGGCCCTGCCCGGGCGCGGGGGCGGCATCCGGCTGGCCCGCCCCGCCACGGAAATCACCCTCAAGGACGTGGTGCTCTACTTTGAGCCTGTATTTTCCCTCTCCGAGTGCGTCAACCACCCCGCCTCCTGCCC
>DAOUBO010000216.1:0-5275 GCA_034432695.1 Anaerolineae bacterium
CGCCCGGGGGCCACGCCCACCGGGCTGCCCTAACGCCCCGTCCGGGCAACGACGGCGCTGTAGGCAACCATCAGGATGGGGACCAGAATGATGCCGTTGAGAATGTCCGTGACGGCTGCGGGAACGAAATAGCCCACGAGGGCCGTGTTGAAGTCCACCCCGGAGACCCAGATCTCGGATACCGACGCCAGCAGCATTCCGACGATGGCCCCCACTGCGGAAAGCACGTCGGCGATGATCAGAGACCGGGCGCTCCGGAAGTCCCGGATGAGAAGGCCAGCGAAGCCAGGGATCAGCCCCATAATGCCGTTGCCCAGGTCCCACCAGAACCAGAAGCCCCAGCCGGAGAGGGCATCGCCGATGATGTTGCCCAGGAAGCCGCTGATAAAGCCGACCCAGGGACCAAAGGCCACGCCGAAGAACATGGGGATGCAGACGGCAGGGCGCAGGGCCACGTTGCCCGCCGCCGGAAGGGCCAGGATGTTGGTGGCGAAGGAGAGAACGCCGTATAGCGCCGCACCCAGGGCGGCATAGACGACTTCCCGGGTACCGAAGGCATACCACTTCTTTTGCTCCATGGATTACCTCCTTGCTTTTGTGGGATAGGCCGATACGGTCTGGCGCGCAGAGAAACGTCTCTATCCGGCTCTCACCCCCCTTCCTGAACGGAATCCGTCAGCACATGGGCCAGCACCTCAGCACGCAGGAAGCGTCCCGTGCGGGGCAGGTGCTCCAGGTTGAGTCGCAGGAGCGAGGTTGGCACGATACGGCAACGGCGCAACAACTCCAGATCGGCGAGCACGCTCTCTGGCGGGCCATCGGCGACGACAGTCCCTTCCGCCATCAGGAGGACACGGTTCGCGTAGCAGATCGCCAGGTCCAGGTCGTGGGTAATGAAGAGGATGGCGGCAAAGCCCGGCATCTGAAGGATGGCGTCCATAAACGCCATGTAGTTCCAGTAGTCCTGCCCTGCCGTCGGTTCATCCATCACCAGGATGCGGGACCGCATAGCCAGGATCGCCGCGATGCTCACCCGCTTCTGCTGGCCGAAGGAGAGGGCCAGGGGCGGGTACTCTTCCAGTCCTTTCAGGTTGACGATGTCCACCGCACGGGCGACCCCCGCCGCGATCTCCTCCCGGGAAAAGCCCAGATTCCTGGGCCCGAAGGCCAGTTCCTCCCGGACGGTGGGCGCAAAGAGCATATGGCTCGGGCTCTGAAAGACGTAGCCGACGGTCCGGGCGATCTGGGCCACACTCAACTCCCGGGTGTCCCGGCCCTCCACCAGGACCCGGCCGCGTCGGGGCTTCAGGAGGCCGATGGCGTGTTTCACCAGGGTCGTCTTCCCCGCGCCGTTGGGCCCCAGGACGGCGACCACATCGCCCCGCCGAATGGTCAAACTGACGTCCCGGATAACCGGGGGGCCTTCCTCGTCGTAGGCGAAAGAGACGTTCTCAAATACGACCAGGGGCTCTCTCCCGTTGGGCCGGATGGCGGGCTCAAAGCGAGGGGGCGGAGCCTGCGCGGCCCGCTGGACCACCAGGGGCGCGGGCAACTTCACCTGCCGGTAGTCCACCGCCTCCGTCATCCCCTCCGGTGGTCCTTCATAGGCGATCTGCCCGTCCCGAAGGAACAAAACCCGGTCGGGACGGATGCTCAGCGCATCCTCCACCCGGTGTTCCACCAGAATGATGCCGATCCCCTCATCGGCCAGACGGCGGAAGAGAGCAAGGGCTTCCTGCGCGCTTGCTGGGTCCAGGCTGGCCAGCGGCTCGTCCAGCAGCAGGATTCGGGGCCGCATGGCCAGAACCCCTGCCAGGGCAACCTTCTGCTTCTCCCCGCCGGAGAGGGAGAAAGTCTCCCGGTTCCGCAGGTGGAAAATACCCAGGTAGGTCAGGATTTCCTCCACCCGTTGCAGGATCTCCGCCCGGGGCAGCCCCAGGTTCTCCAACCCGAAGGCGACCTCGTTGAGGACGAAACTCCCCACGATCTGCCGCTCCGGGTCCTGCAACAGGGTCCCTATCTGCTGGGAGAGTTCGGCCATACTCATGGAGCGGGCGTCCTGCCCGTAGACCAGGATCCGGCCTTCCAGTTCCCCTTTGTATGTGCGCGGGATCAGGCCGTTAATGCATCGGATCAGGGTCGTCTTCCCGCATCCGCTGGCGCCCGCGACCAGCAGGATCTCCCCTTCCCGCAGCGAGAAGGAGATCCTCCGAATCGCAGGCTCGGGCCGGGCCTGGTAGCGAAAGGTCAGGTTCTCTACGACCAGAGGCAACGTGGTCACCAAGGGGAAACTCCGAACGGTGCGCCGATTCTCTATGAGTGTAGCCGAAAACGGGCTGCTGTCAAGCGGACTTGAAAAAATCCCCCGCTGGTCGTATAATCGGGGCACGAAACATCGGTAGGGTGGAATGCGCGCGGAGACCGGACGGTACTACGTCTGGAGCATTGGCTGCCAGATGAACGACGCGGATACCGCCAGGGCCGCGGAGGCTCTGGAGCGGATGGGGTTTTCGCGCGTCACCGACCCGCGCCAGGCAGACATTCTCCTGTTGAACACCTGCGTCGTCCGGCAGAGCGCGGAGGACCGGGTCCGGGGTCACCTGGCCTCCCTCAAGGCGGTCAAGCGCCGCCGCCCCGACGCCTTTCTGGCGGTCATGGGTTGCTTCGTCCACGACGCGGCCGAACTCCAGAGGGCATACCCCTATGTGGACCTCTTCCTGCGCCCCTCGGATGTGGAAGGGTTTGTGGAGGCCGTTCGCGCGCGGATGGACTCGGGGCGAGAGGCCGTGGCGCCGCCGCCTCCCGCGCCCGTCTCCGTCTACGTTCCCATCATCTACGGCTGCGACCATTTCTGTACCTACTGCATCGTCCGGCTCCGGCGGGGCAGAGAGCGGAGCCGTCCGGTGGAGGAGGTGGTTCGGGAGGTGGAGGACTGGGTTCGGCGGGGCGCCCGGGAGGTCACACTCCTGGGGCAGAACGTGGACGCCTACGGCCGGGACCTCCCCGGCCGGCCCGACCTGGCCGCCCTGCTGGCGGCCGTCCACAGTGTGGAGGGGCTCTGGCGCATCCGCTTCCTGACCTCTCACCCCGCGGATATGACGGATCGTATCATTGAGGCCGTCGCGCGACTGCCCAGGGTCTGCGAGCACTTTGAACTCCCGGTCCAATCGGGGGACGACGTTATCCTTCAGCGAATGGTCCGGGGCTACACCGTGGCCCGGTATCGGGACCTGGTCCGGCGCATCCGGGAGACCGTGCCGGGGGTGAGCCTGGCGACGGACGTCATTGTCGGCTTTCCTGGCGAGACGGAGGAGCAGTTCCGGAACACCTATCGGCTGCTGGAGGAGATTCGGTTTGACGTAGTCCACGTTGCGGCCTACTCGCCCCGGCCGGGCACTGCGGCCGCCCGTCTGCCCGACGACGTCCCGCCGGAGGAGAAACACCGACGGCTCCGGATGGTAGAGGAACTCCAGGAGCGGATTTCCCGGGAGATCAACGCCCAGTTGGTGGGCAGGGAGTTGGAGGTCCTGGTGGAGGGGCGCCGACAGGGCCGATGGTTTGGCCGCACCCGGACCAACAAACTGGTCTTCTTTGAGAGCCCGGAGAACTGGATGGGGCGTCTGGCGCAGGTCCGCATCGTCCACGCCGGATCCTGGTCGCTGAGCGGGGAAGTCCAGGGAGAGCCAACGGAGTGATGTTCCGACCCGGCGGCGGTGCCGGAGCGGCCGGTGGCGCTGGTCTTCGGCGCTGGAAGAAAGCCACGAATGACACGAATTGCACGAATTTTTATAGACCCTTCGTGCCCTTCGTGGTAAAGCCCAAATCCGTGTCATCCGTGAAATCCGTGGTTCAACGGAGGTCATCATGCAGCCGACCCGGGAGAACGCCTGGAAACTGGTTACCGAGTACATCCAGAACCCGAACCTGCGCAAGCACATGCTGGCGGTGGAGGCGGCCATGCGGGCCTACGCCCGCCGCTTCGGCGAGGACGAGGAGAAATGGGGCGTCGTGGGACTCCTCCACGACTTTGACTACGAGCGCTACCCCGACGACCACCCGCTGACCGGCGCCCGCATCCTGCGGGAGCATGGCTGGCCTGAGGAGATCGTCCACGCCGTCCTCTCCCACGCCGCCGAGCGGACCGGCGTGGAGCGGGAGAACCGTATGGAGCACACGCTGTACGCCGTGGACGACCTGACCGGCCTCATCGTCGCCGTGGCGCTGGTCCATCCCAGCAAGGACCTCCGCCAGATCACGGTCAAGAGCGTCAAGAACAAGTGGAAGGACAAACGGTTCGCGGCCGGCGCCGACCGGAGCGCGGCGGAGGAGGGGGCCACCGCGCTGGGCGTGGACCTCTGGGAGCATGTGGGCATCGTCCTGGGGGCCATGCAGTCGGTGGCGGCGGACCTGGAACTGGACGGACGATTGGCGGCCGGGAAGTAGGGCATCGCTCGGAAAGCCACAGGTTCTATGAAGCGGGAACAGAGGTCCCGGACCTGTCCATCCTGTGGGACGAAGGTCTCGGCGCAGGCGACGACCTGCATCATCTGCGGAGCGGGGCTGAGCGGGGAGGAAGTCGCCGAGCCCACCCATCCGCCCCGGCGGGGGGTCTCCTGGGGGTTCTGGGTGGCGGCGGCTGCGACGGCAGCCCTTGTGCTGGGCGTAGCGTGGGTGCTGCTGCGGCCGTGGGTGGGGCCGGCGCTGGGAATCCTGCCCACGCCGACCGCAACCCCCCGCCCGACGGTCACGCCGACGCCCGCGGCGACCCCAACCCCCACCCCCACGGAAACGCCGACGCCCACGCCGTTGCCGCCGCGCGCCCACCAGGTCCAGTTCGGTGAGACCCTTTCCGCCATCGCTGTCCAGTACGGGACAACGGTGGAGGAGATTCTGGCGCTGAACCCGGGGCTGAATCCGGACGCGCTCCAGGTCGGGCAGGTCCTGCTGATCCCACCCGCCCGTCCGACCCCCACGCCGAGCCCTGTGCCGGGGACGGCGGAGCCGACCCCCACGCCGGGGGACTATCTGATCCACGTTGTCGCGCCGGGGGAGACGCTGGTTTCCATCGCCCAGAAATACAGCGTCACCGTGGCGCTGATCCGGGCCGCGAATCCGGAGATCCCGGCCGGGTCCGACGTTATTCGCGTCAATCAGCCGCTGATCATCCCCCTGGGGACGCCGATGCCCACGCCCACGCCGACCCCCGACCCCCGCGCCACCCCGACGCCCATCCCGCCCTACCCGGCTCCCCCCCTGCTGAGCCCACCCGATGGGG
>DAOUBO010000217.1:0-7168 GCA_034432695.1 Anaerolineae bacterium
TCCCATCGGAGGGGGTGGCTTTCTGTTTCAATCCCCCCGTCGGGATTCGTGGCGTTTGAGGAAATCCGGAAAAAGATAGAAAAAGAAATCAGCAGAATGTTTCAATCCCCCCGTCGGGATTCGTGGCGTTTGAGGGGCGGCACAACTGGAAGGTGGATGAGTGGATCCATGTAGGTTTCAATCCCCCCGTCGGGATTCGTGGCGTTTGAGGATGAACGTGAGGTGCTGATGTCCATCCAGCAGAATCTGTTTCAATCCCCCCGTCGGGATTCGTGGCGTTTGAGGGGAGGTTGGCCTTCCAGAGGTCGGCCTGGAGGCTGGCCGTTTCAATCCCCCCGTCGGGATTCGTGGCGTTTGAGGTGCTGCTCCTAAGCGAGACCCAGGCAGCGGAGCAATTGTTTCAATCCCCCCGTCGGGATTCGTGGCGTTTGAGGGAAGAGGCGTAGATGGAGGAAATAATTGCCCAGATCCCCTAGTTTCAATCCCCCCGTCGGGATTCGTGGCGTTTGAGGGAGCGCCCCTTCGTTGAGATATTGCATCCAGATTCCTTGAGTTTCAATCCCCCCGTCGGGATTCGTGGCGTTTGAGGTTCCCCGGCCTTCAGCGGGGCGTTGTCCTTCTGGGGATGTTTCAATCCCCCCGTCGGGATTCGTGGCGTTTGAGGCCGGTGCAACCGTTCACCACCACCGCCGCCAGCAAAGCGTTTCAATCCCCCCGTCGGGATTCGTGGCGTTTGAGGAGAACGTAAGAGAGGCGTCCCGCAAACTCAGCAACGTGTGTTTCAATCCCCCCGTCGGGATTCGTGGCGTTTGAGGTCACTGTCCGGTTGCGCGACCTTAAGCCGTGGGAGCGCGTTTCAATCCCCCCGTCGGGATTCGTGGCGTTTGAGGCAATCAGCCTGAAGAACTGCAAGATTGAGGTGTCAACGGTTTCAATCCCCCCGTCGGGATTCGTGGCGTTTGAGGAGAGTGTTGGGCGAGAGCCAGGAGGAGGGACTTTCTGAAGTTTCAATCCCCCCGTCGGGATTCGTGGCGTTTGAGGCCGTGCCGGGGCCTGCGCCCCGGACATCCGACGCAGGTTTCAATCCCCCCGTCGGGATTCGTGGCGTTTGAGGTCGGCCTCTGACGTTGCACATAAAGGGCCTTCTGCGAGTTTCAATCCCCCCGTCGGGATTCGTGGCGTTTGAGGTGTTACGTGGGAGATTTAGGGGATTTTACTGGAGGTGGTTTCAATCCCCCCGTCGGGATTCGTGGCGTTTGAGGCGCCTCCAGCGGCAAACCTGTTTGTTCGGTGGCCGGTTTCAATCCCCCCGTCGGGATTCGTGGCGTTTGAGGAAAGGCCGCCGCTCACGGCAGCAGGCCGGTCATTGTAGTTTCAATCCCCCCGTCGGGATTCGTGGCGTTTGAGGCACGGACTCAATGCGCCAGGAATCAAGGCGTTGGGCCGGTTTCAATCCCCCCGTCGGGATTCGTGGCGTTTGAGGTAATGCGGCGTATACCCAGGGTTGAGGGTGGTATGTTCCTGTTTCAATCCCCCCGTCGGGATTCGTGGCGTTTGAGGTTCCCAGGCGCAATTCCCCCGGACTGGGAGATAATCCGGTTTCAATCCCCCCGTCGGGATTCGTGGCGTTTGAGGATAGAGGAAGGTGCTGGCGCGAAGCGCGCCGCGCACCGTGTTTCAATCCCCCCGTCGGGATTCGTGGCGTTTGAGGCAGAGCGCCCGCCTCAAGCAATCTCTCCAGCATCCGGTTTCAATCCCCCCGTCGGGATTCGTGGCGTTTGAGGCTTTCCTGTGGTTGTAGTAGAGGGGGGAGGCACGCGCGTTTCAATCCCCCCCGTCGGGATTCGTGGCGTTTGAGGCCGGCCGAGCGTCTGCGGCCGGATGGTCGGCTGGAGATTGTTTCAATCCCCCCGTCGGGATTCGTGGCGTTTGAGGTTGCCCGCAATGCAGCCAAGAACGCCTGGACAGTGGCGTTTCAATCCCCCCGTCGGGATTCGTGGCGTTTGAGGGCAGGGTCACGGCCAGCCGACCGCTCAGCGGTCTGTCCGTTTCAATCCCCCCGTCGGGATTCGTGGCGTTTGAGGTCCGCGGCGGCACGTGCCTGGAATTGCGGGTCCACCTCGGTTTCAATCCCCCCGTCGGGATTCGTGGCGTTTGAGGAATCCAGCCTTCCACAATCGGCCTGCCAACCTCTTCGGCGGTTTCAATCCCCCCCTCGGGGTTCGTGGCGTTTGTGGAAAACGGCGTTTGGGGGCATTAAAGTAGATTTCGCCGGTTTCAATCCCCCCGTCGGGATTCGTGGCGTTTGAGGGATATCGATGTCAGACTTCGTCGCCTGGTTGTGGAGAGTTTCAATCCCCCCGTCGGGATTCGTGGCGTTTGAGGCTGTCGGCGACTCCCCCCCCGTCACGGCCGGGGCAGGCGTTTCAATCCCCCCGTCGGGATTCGTGGCGTTTGAGGATGCCTGATGTGACGGAGAGCGCCGCGGCGCAATGGGGTTTCAATCCCCCCGTCGGGATTCGTGGCGTTTGAGGCTGTCACCGTGCCATCGTCGTTCCGGCTGATTACCGGGTTTCAATCCCCCCGTCGGGATTCGTGGCGTTTGAGGCGCCAGGCAATTGCGGCGTATGTGTCCACGCCGGGAATGTTTCAATCCCCCCGTCGGGATTCGTGGCGTTTGAGGCTGGATATCGCACTGTCACGCAGTGGCCCGCAGTTCGTTTCAATCCCCCCGTCGGGATTCGTGGCGTTTGAGGGTATCGAAGGAAATTCTCCGATCTTGGATACGGCTGACTGTTTCAATCCCCCCGTCGGGATTCGTGGCGTTTGAGGGAGTCCTGTACCTGAAGCAGGACAACAACGACCGTTACCGTTTCAATCCCCCCGTCGGGATTCGTGGCGTTTGAGGTAGGTGGAGGGTGACCACGAACCTTTTCATCCGGTTGTTTCAATCCCCCCGTCGGGATTCGTGGCGTTTGAGGTTCTTCCCATCCCTCACGGAGGATGGTAACGGTCACACCGGTTTCAATCCCCCCGTCGGGATTCGTGGCGTTTGAGGAGCAACCCACCTGCTGGATATTCTACACCATTTTCCAGAGTTGGCAAGTCGCCCGATACCCCCTCCATTCCCCAGGCCCGCCCACCTGCCCCCCTATCCATACCTGGCCCTCCACCTCCGAAAATCTGCGAGCACCTCCCCTCCTTTCGGGCCGTTTCCCTCCCTCCCATCACCTCATACCCCCATATGTGCCACAACGGCCGCGAATGCCCCCTACATCTATAACCGCCCCTTTGCGAGTACCCCCCGGGGATCCCGCCACCGCTTCGCCGCTCGCACCCGCCCCCGGCCTCATACCACCCACACCCGCTCCTCCTCCGGCTTCTCTGAGCCGATCGTCACCACCTTCCCCACGCACGCCGCACAGAGCGGGTACAGCCGGACGCTATCTTCCTCCGCCTTCAGCACCTTCCCCAACTTCTCCATCAGCATCACCCGCTCCTTCTCCGACAAAAAACACTCAAAGACGCTGTACTGGGTCCACTTCCCGAACCCGCTCAGGACCTTGTGGATCCGGTTCCGACGGCGGTCGTCCGGAATGTCATAGGCGACCACGTACAGGGTGCGGGATGGCTCCCCTCGCCGCTTCATCCCCCCTCCTACCGCACCGTAAACGGGCGAAAACGGGGAATCTCCCCCATCAGCCACTTCGCCAGCAGACGCACCTCCAGTTCCAGGGCCCGCCGGTACGTGACCTTCTCCTCCAGTACCGGGTGCTCCACCTCCGTGTCCAGCCGCTCCTCCAGTTTGGTCAGGAAGAGCCGTCGGGCCTCGTCTCTCAGCCGCCACGACCCCAGTTCTTCCACAAAGTCCTCCCGCTTCAGAGCCCGGTTGTTCAAAAGGGTCAGGACGACCGAGTCCACGATCAGCGGCCGGAACGGCTCCATCACGTCCAGCGCCAGGGCCGGTTTGCCGTACTGAGAGGAGTGCAGAAAACCCACATACGGGTCCAGCCCAACGACGTTCACCGCCGAGGCGGCGTGGCTCATCAGAACGACGTACCCGAAGGAGAGCAGCGCGTTCACCGGATCCGGCGGGGGACGCTTCTGACGGCCCGGGAAGCCCCAGTCGTCCCGCAGCAGGCGGCCGAAGACGCCGAAATAGGCCGCCGTCCCGGCTCCCTCTATGCCCAGCAGCCGCCCGTACGCCGTCCCCGCCTGCGGCCGGGACGGGTCCGGCCTGGCCCCGTCGGGCTCCATCGCCCGCAACTGCTCCAGCAGACCCCCGATGTGGTCCGCCGCCTTCCCGACCGCCGGGTCCTCCCGCTTCCGGTTCGCCCGCAGCAGCATCGTCCGCATGTTGGCCAGTTTGGCCTGGACGAAGCCCCGGGCCAGCCGGAAGGAGCGCTCCGGGTCGTTGTGGGCCCGGTGTTGCTCCAGACGGACCAGGCTGTTTTTCCCCATCGGTGGCGTCAGCCGGCCCAGGAACCGCCCCCCGCCCGTGCAGAAGCAGACCTCCGCCCGCCGCTCCAGCAGCGCCCACAACGCCGGAGTGGTGAGGGCCACGTTCCCGAAGACCACCACCTGGCTCACCCGGATCAGCGGGACGCGGACCTTCCGCCGGGGTCGTCCCTGCTCCTTATCCTCCGGCAGGCAGACGACCAGGCAATCGGCCTCCCGGGTCACCTTCGCCCCGTTCTCCGTCAGGTAGAGGGTGGTCATTCCTCCTCCGACTCCAGGGATCGCAGGCGCAGGACCTCCCGGGGCAGGCAGATGGGCTCCAGGGAGCAATCCCGACACCGGGTCCAGGGGACGGCCGGCAGGGGGGCCTGCCGCTCCTCCAGCAGGGCGAAGGCCCGGGCCACCGCTGCCTCCGTCCGGGCCCGCAGTTCGGGGGTGATCTCCACCCACAGCCGCCGCCGGGACTTCCAGTAGAAGATGGCCCCCCGGTCCACCGGTTGCCCCGTTCGCTCCTCCAGGCAGATGGCCTGGGCACACAACTGGATGTGGTCGTTCAGCCAGCGTCCCATCCGGCCGTGCTTGTACTCCACCGGGATGAGGACGCCCTCCCGCTCCTCCACCACGTCGGCGAACCCCGCCACCCGCAGCCGGTCCGACCAGAGGTAGACCCGACGGTGGACGAGGGTTTCCCCCTCGCGCGTGGTGCCGCCGGCGTGGACCCGCTCATGCTGGTACTGCCCTTCCAGCACCGGCGCGTTGACCTCCATCTCCCCGCCGACCGCCATCAGCCAGAAGCGGCGGGGGCAGTATTCTAATTGGTTGAGCAGGGAGAGGGGGAGATAGTCCATACCTCCAGTCGCCTGTAGCAGGCGATGGAGCAGGGCGGGGCGGTGCTCTAACCGCACTCCCTCCGGGAGCGGTCGTGCCTCTGGGCTCTCCGCCGGCACTGCCCCATCCCCATCGTCCGCTTGTAGCCCACGCCCCCGTAGAAGGCGAAGTCCGCCAGCATGGACAACTGGACCCGGGCCACGTCGTTGTTGCCCATCAGGCCGTAGGTGACCTGTCCCACGAATCCGATCTGGGGGCGGCCGCCGAAGTCCAGCATCCGCGTCCGCAGGCCCGAAAGCCCCCGAACGACCACGTGGTCCTCCGCATAGCGCTCCAGAGCCCCCGCCTCCACCTGGACCGGGGGCGGGGCGTAGGCGTTCCACGTCCGGGCCAGGTTCCCGAAGACCAGCCTGGGCTCAGGGAGGACGACCATATGGCGGCCCCACGGCTTCTCCCCGAAACTGAAGGCGGTGGGGGAGACGAAGTCCAGGGTCAGTTCCCGTTCCGGCTGGGCCTGTCGGGCCAGGTCCTCCCAGGCCGCGTATCCGGCCCAGGGGTGGCTGCCGGGGGTGGTGCGGGCCTCCTGGATGAGGAACGTCGCCGGGCCCAGCCGCAGCGAGGGACGGTCGCGGGCCAGAAGGGCCTCCACCAGCCGCTCGTAGAGGGGGCGGGCCAGCAGCGTGACCCGCAGCCAGCAGGTTCGGTCCGGGCGCAGCCGGACCCGTCCCTCGCGCGCGGGGATGCCCCCCAGGGGGGAAACGGTGAAGGGGCGGATGGAGACCTGCGGGTCGTGGAGCGCCGCTGAGAGGTCTGGAGAGGCCTGCCGGATGAGGTCCAGGAAGGCCGCGTGGGCCCGGTGGCCCACCGTGGCGTCCATCTCCACCTCCTCCAGCGGGGCCAGGAGCAGGACGACGGAGTAGAGGGAAGGGGCGTCCATCCTCTGGCCTCCCTCACAGAGCCTTCCAGATGCCGTTGGCGCCGATCCGAACGCTCAGGTCAGCGGCGATAACGGCTCCAGGCTGCCAGCAGATCAGGGCCTGGCTCAACTGGAAACGGCCCTGCTCGTTCATCTCCCAGCCCACCAGCGGCTCCACTGGACCGCTCACGTTCTGGACGGCTCCCTCCCCTGCAGCCAGTGCGTGCGCGATGAGATGGTAATTTTCCTTCAATTTGATTATTACCTCGCCGCACTTTTCCTCCCATTCATAGCCAGCCACCGTCTGCCTACTACCTGATTTTTCCATTTTCTCCAGCCGCACCCGGCCCCAGCCATAGGTCCGCTCGCCGCCCAGCTGGACTTTTCCGAGCGCTTTCTGCCAGCACTGGAGATCGGAGGGGAGGCTACTCTCCACCCAGAGGTCCCCGACGAGGAAAACCGTCCGGCCATCGCGGGTAAAGGGGGCGATAAATTCTGTTTCATGGAGGCTTCCCTCCTCCGCAGCCCCGCAGGCGGGGTCCTGGGCGGTGCTGGCGTAACTATCCAGCAGGAGGTAATCAAAATCGTCGTATTCCCAGGGGAAACACAGCGTTTGCCCGTCCACTGAGGGCCAGAGGTAGCCGAAGCGGAAGTTTTCCTGCACCCGTTGGCCGATATCCCGATACTTCTGCCCGCTGGCCCCGTAGCCCAGGTCCTGAGTGAGCCGGGCAGTGAGGGCAGCCCAGAGGACTTTGCCCGGGACGTATGGGCGGGTCTGCATGAGATTCCCCACCTTGCGCCAGCCGATGTGCAGCGGGCTTTCCAGGCGAAAGACCAGGGAATAGTGAACCCAGGCCATAAACGGACCTCCTGTAAAAAGGCTCACACGGAGGCACAGAGGGCACGGAGATTCTTTCTCAGTGTTCTCCGTGCCTCCGTGTGATCTTTTTATGATTTCCCCCCTTT
>DAOUBO010000218.1:0-1730 GCA_034432695.1 Anaerolineae bacterium
AGGCCTGTGCCGAGGGGGATCGGCGAACTGGGTTGGTTACTGCGGATTATATCTCAATATGGCGTGTCCTACCACCATGATAACTAATAGGACACGTTTTGTCAAGTCCCCCTCACGGACGGGAGACGCAAAAGCCTATCCGTGTCAAAAGGGCTTTTTTGACACGCTGTGAGAATGCTCCTGGCGCAACCAACCCAGCGCCCCTCCAGCATCCGGTCTTTAAAAATTGCAAAAACCCTTACCGACGCGGCCTCTGGCGCTCGGCTACCCGCCGGAGATGATAGGCCTCATCGTACGGCACCCCGTCCTGCCACAGCCGCCACCCGATCGCCAGCCAGCGGTTCACCAGACACCGCAGGGCGTGGGGCTCACTGTGGCCTGCCTCCAACACCCGCTGATAATAGGTGTTGGCCCACACCGACTCCTCCAGCGAGTGCCAGGCCCACTGGTGAGCAATGTACCGGAACTCCCGGTCACAACTGGTCCGAAATCTCACCCACCGCCTCTTCCCGCTCTCCTCTGTGACCGGACAACTCCCCGCCAGAGCCTGGATACTCGCCGCCGTCGGAAACCGTTCCCGGTCATCCCCGAATTTCGCCAACAGCGCCGGCGCCAGAAACTCCCCCGTCCCCGGCAGCGAAGCGAAAATCTCCCGGTCCGGATGCTCCTCAAAAAGCGCCTGCAGACTCCGCAGCGCTTCCTGTCGGGCCCGCACACCGGCCAGCAAGAGCGCCGCCAGCCCCTTTGTCTCCTGCTGGTACACCGCTTCTATCTCCGGCGCCGCCAACGGACGAGGGGCCTTCAACCGGGCAAACGCCGCCGTCAGATACTTCGGACGGCTGTACCCGTGCTCCCGGGCAAACGCCACAAACTGCTCCAGCGTCAAATCGGCCACCGCCTGCGGGCTGGGAAAGGCCCGCAGGAATTCCAGGGTCACCACCCCGTCCAGGGTGGAGAAGACCTCCAGCGCTGCCGGATAGTACCGCAGGAGCCCGGCCCGTAGCCGGTTCATCAGCCGCCCGTTGGAGCGGGTCAGGAAGAGGATGCGACTCACCAGCGCTCGCATCTGGCGGGTCTGGGGACGATCCGGCCTCCAGGGATAGAGCCGGTGGGCATCGGTGCGCAGCAGGTTGGCCAGCAGATAGGCATCACTGAAGTCCGTGCGCGCCCCGCTCTGCCGATACCGCCCCTGACAACTGTGGGTCAGAGACGGCGGCACCACGTAGACCTGGTGATACCCCCGGTCCCACAGGAAATCAATGAGCAGGTTGTGGGCAGTTTCCAGGGCGACCGGACAGTCCTCGGCTTCTATACCCATCTGCTGGCGAGCCTGGTCCAGTCGCTGGAAACCCTCCAGGGAATGAGGGATCACCAGTTGGGCGACGACAGCGCCGGTGGCGTTCACGAAGACGACCTGGTGTTTCTTTTCGCTCCAATCAATGCCGACCCATAGACTCATTGGACACCTCCTGGGGGAGACCGGAGGCTGGAGGCATCCCCATCGGCGGACGGCAGAGGGATCGTGCTCCTATTATGGCCCTCGCGGGGCGACACGTTTTTGACGATAGGTCTGCCCAGGCCTGGAGGACGGTCCGCCGCAGGCGCTCGCAGCGCAATGGCCTTTAGGTCCTCTTTGCCCAGGCCTGTGCCGAGGGGGATCGGCGAACTGGGTTGGTTACTGCGGATTATATCTCAATATGGCGTGTCCTACCACCATGATAACTAATAGG
>DAOUBO010000219.1:0-2889 GCA_034432695.1 Anaerolineae bacterium
ACCCTGATCCAGTTCCGGCTGGCCAACCGGTGGGTCTATTACGAATACGAGGAGGCCTGAGGCATGCCCAAACCCAACCGGCGCGAATCGTTCCTGCCCCGCAAAGTTCGCCAGGCGTTCAGCAACGGCATCGTGTACCTGCTCCTCCTGGCGGGCAGCGGCTTTATGCTCTTTCCCCTCTTCTGGATGCTCTCCACCTCCCTGAAGACGATGGAAGAGGCCAACTCACCCCGCATCACCTGGTGGCCCGCCCAGCCCCAACTGGACGCGTACCGCCAGGTGCTGACGGACTCCCGCTGGCTTCTCTACTTCTCCAACTCCGCCTTCGTCACCACGCTGGCCGTCCTGGGGACACTGATCTCGGTGGCGGCCGTCGCCTACGCCTTCAGCCGCATCCAGTGGCCGGGGCGCAACATCGTCTTTTTCCTGATGCTCTCCACCCTGATGCTCCCGTACCAGACCACGCTGGTCCCCCAGTACGTGATGTTCAACAAAATCGGCTGGGTGGGGACGTACAACCCCATTATCATTCCCGGCTTTTTCGCGGGCGGCGCGCTCTACATCTTTCTTCTCCGGCAATTCATGATGGGGCTGCCCAGAGAACTGGACGAGGCGGCGCTGATTGACGGGGCCAACTACTTTCAGATTTGGCGGCACATCATCCTGCCGTTATGCAAGCCCGCGCTGGCGACCATCGCGGTCTTTCTATTTGTGGGGAACTGGAACGCCCTCCAGGCACCGCTCATCTACCTCCAGCGGGCCAATATGTACACGCTCCCGGTCGTCATCGCCAACCTCATCAACCCCCAGGTGCGGGTGCAGCCGTGGCCCCTTATTATGGCCGCCTCCGCGCTGACGATGATCCCCCTGGTCGTTGTCTTTTTCTTCACCCAGCGCTACATCCTGGAGAGCGTGGCGCTGACGGGGACGAAGGGATGAGCCGCCGCCGTCGCCTGGAAGCATCCCTGGCGCCAGTGCTTATGGTTGGGCTGCTGCTTCTCTCCGGCTGCCACCCGTCGGAGTCGCCCCGGCGGGAGTTCCGCATCGTCGGCTACGCGACGGCCTGGTCCGGACGAACGCGCGAGATCCCCTTTGAGTACCTGACCCACGTTCACTACGCCTTTCTCCTTCCCCACCCCCGCGGCGACGGCAGCCTGCTGCCGGTCCAGAACCCGGACAAGGCAAACGGCATAAGCCGTTTGCCCGTCTTCTTTGCCATTTGAAGATGGTATGACTTCCAGCAGTGGCTTTGGTTTTGGTTCATCCAAACTCCAACGGGAGATGCGTGGTTATCCCTGGGCTCTTATCATAACTGGGCTGGGATGCGTTCTCCTTCTGGTCTCCTGCATCCCGGGCCACCAAGGGGGAATGCCGATGAACACTCCGGTATCGGTAGACGAAGCCGCGCGAGCAAGAGCAGGAGCCCTCATCCCCCGCCCGGTCTCAGTCATTCCGGGCGACGGCTTATTTCTGCTGAACGCTTCCATGCGCATCACGGTGGACCCCGGCACGCCGGAGATGCTGGCCGTCGGCGAGTACCTCGCGGCGCGTCTCCGGCCTGCCACGGGCTATGAACTGCCGGTGGAGATCGCCGCCGGGGGGCCGCCGCCTGGCTCCATCCATCTGACGACGTCCAGCGGGGATTCCTCGCTGGGGGAAGAAGGGTATGAGTTGACCGTCCGGCTGGATGGGGTTGTGCTGTCGGCTCCCCGCCCCGCCGGGCTATTCTGGGGCTGCCAGACCCTGCGCCAACTGCTCCCGCCGGCTGTAGAGCGGGACGCCGTTCAGGAAGAGGTCTGGGCTATGCCGGTCGTCACGATACGGGACTACCCCCGCTTCGCCTGGCGCGGGATGATGCTGGATGTCTCCCGCCACTTCTTCGGGGTGGAGACGGTCCGGCGGCTGATAGACCTGCTGGCTTTTTACAAAATGAACGATCTCCACCTCCATCTCTCCGACGACCAGGGCTGGCGGATCATGATCCGCTCCTGGCCCAACCTGGCCCTCTACGGGGGGAGCACACAGGTCGGGGGTGGACCGGGAGGGTACTACACCCAGGAGGAGTACGCGGAGATCGTCGCTTACGCCCGGGGCCGTCAGATCACGGTCGTGCCGGAGATAGACATGCCGGGGCATACCAACGCTGCCCTGGCCTCCTATCCCGAACTGAACTGCAACGGTGTCGCCCCACCCCTTTATACCGGGACGGAGGTGGGCTTCAGTTCGCTCTGCATCCGCAAGGACATCACGTACCGGTTTGTGGAAGACGTGGTGCGGGAGATCTCCGCCCTGACGCCGGGGCCCTACGTCCACATCGGCGGGGACGAGGCAATGGCGACCGAGCACGCAGACTACGTGGCTTTTGTGGAACGGGTGCAGGAGATCGTCCGGGCCCAGGGGAAACAGATGATCGGGTGGGAGGAAGTGGCCCAGGCCCGCCTTGCCCCGACGTCGGTGGCCCAGGTCTGGCACGGGGCCATGGCCCGGCAGGCCGTTCAGCAGGGGGTCAGGGTGATCCTCTCCCCGGCCTCAAAGATTTACCTGGACATGAAGTACGACCCCTCTACGCCGCTGGGCCTGAACTGGGCAGGGTATGTGGAGGTACGGGACGCCTACGATTGGGATCCGGCGACCCTGCTGGAGGGAGTTGCAGAAGCGGACATCCTGGGGGTGGAAGCCCCTCTGTGGACGGAGACCGTTCAGACACAGGAGGACATAGACCAGATGGTCTTCCCGCGGCTGATCGGTGTGGCCGAGATCGGGTGGTCTCCGGTGGGAAGCCGGAGTTGGGAAGATTAACCCTGATCCAGTTCCGGCTGGCCAACCGGTGGGTCTATTACGAATACGAGGAGGCCTGAGGCATGCCCAAACCCAACCGGCGCGAATCGT